>JASLFM010000300.1 GCA_030150585.1 Acidovorax sp. | reverse complement strand
CAGCGGCAGGCACAGGATTGGGGGTGTTGCGGGCCAGGCCCTGTTCCACCGCCTTGAGCAGCTTCTGCAGCGTGATGGGTTTTTCGAGGAACGAGAAGGCGCCGATGCGCGTGGCTTCCACGGCGGTATCGATGGTGGCGTGGCCGCTCATCATGATGACGGGCATGGTCAGCAGGCCCGTGGCCGCCCATTCCTTGAGCAGTGTGACGCCGTCGGTGTCAGGCATCCAGATGTCGAGCAGCACCAGGTCATACACGTTGCCTGCGCGAGCGATGCGGGCCTGGGTCGCGTTCTCCGCGAGATCTACGCTGTGACCTTCGTCGTTGAGGATTTCGGACAGCAGGTCCCGAATCCCGAGTTCGTCGTCGACCACCAGAATGTTTGCCATGAGAGTGAAGCGCCTTGTCCTGCGATGCTGTGTGGTGTTGTTAAAGCGCCACCGCGCGCCCAGGGGCGAATGATAGCGATACTTGGGCCCCCCGCACCATGCCGTTTTCCATACGATTGGCGAGATCGATGCGTGCGCCGTGCTCATCCGCGATTTTTTTCACGACGGCGAGCCCCAGGCCCGTACCCCGCGGCTTGGTGGTGACATAGGGCTCGAAGGCGCGCTGCAGGATGTGCGGCGGAAAGCCGCTGCCGCTGTCGCTCACCGTCAGGCGCACGCGGCGCGACGATTCGCTCCAGCGGGTGCTGATGCGCACCGGCTCGGGCTTGGCTCCCGACTGTTGCACGGCCTGTTCCGTCGCATCCTGGGCGTTTTGCAATAAATTGTGAATGACCTGCCGCAGTTGCTGCGCATCGCCTGCAATGGCGGGGCAGCGTGCGTCAAGCTCCGCTTCGATCGGGACGGCGGCGTTCTCGGAGCCGTAGAGCTGCAACACGTCCGTGACCAGCGCATTGAGATCAAGCGGGTGCAGCTCGGCCGCCGGCAGGCGCGCGTATTCGCGGAATTCGTTAACGAGGCGCTTCATCGCGTCGACCTGCTCGACGATGGTGCGCACCGACTTGGCCAGCACCGCTTGCTCCGCCTCGGGCAGCTTGCCCGTGAGTTTCATCTGCAGGCGCTCGGCCGAGAGTTGGATGGGCGTGAGCGGGTTCTTGATCTCGTGCGCCACGCGCCGCGCGACTTCGCCCCAGGCCTGGGCACGCTGTGCCGAGACGATTTCGGTGATGTCGTCGATGACGAGCAGGCGCGAGGCATCGGGCAACTCCGCGCCGCGCACCACGAGGCTGGTGCCGTCGTGCGTGCCGCCGCCAGCGGGCGCGTGCAGCAGGAACGACTGCTGCCAGTGGTCCAGCCCGTGCAGCACGCCGCGGTCGCCTGCGAAGGCGTCGAACTGCTCCTGCACCGCGGTGCCGAAGTCGGACAGGTTGGGCACCTCCGACAGGAGCCGGCCCTTGTAGGCGGCCATGGGCGCGCGCAAGATGCGCGTGGCGCCGGGGTTGGCGGAGTGGATGGTGCCCGCGGTGTCGAGCACGATCACGCCGGCCGTGAGGTTGTCGAGGATGGTCTGCAGATTGGCGCGCGCCGCGTCCACCTCGCCGATGCTGCGCTCCACAGTCGCGCGCGCATCGGCCAGCTGCTGGGTCATGACGGCGAAGGAACGCGTGAGGCCGCCGAGTTCGTCCTTGCCCTGCAGCACGGCCTTGGGCGAGAGGTTGCCCTGCGCCACTTCGCGCACACCCTCGGCGAGCACCAGCAGCGGACGCGCGAGCTGGTTGCCCAGCAGCACCGCCAGCAGCACGGCGCCGAACACGGCGAGGAACAGGCTGAGCGTGAGTGTGCCGATGTACATGCGCCGCAAGCCGCCGCGCGCCAATGCGCGCTCCTGGTACTCGCGGTTGGCCTCCTGCACGGCCACTGCGTTGGCCACGAGCATGGAGGGCAGCGGCATCGTGGCCTGCAGGTAGCGCGGCTCCAGCAACAGCCCCACCGTGGCGCTGGTCACCTGCACCAGGGTCTTGACGCGCGCGTTCTGCACGGCGGCGGGATCGGTGATGTCGTCCAGCCCCTCGATCTGGAACACGGCCCGCTGCTGGCGCGCGGCGCGCAGCTGCTGCATGCCGGGCCGCTCGGGGTTGAGTTCGAACCGCGACTGGCCCACGCTGGCCACGGCCTGGCCCGAGGCGTTCCAGAGCACGAGGTCGGTCGCGCCGAGCTGGTCGCGGATGCGCTCGAGCACCAAGCCCGCTGCCGCGTCGGGCACCTGCGCGAGCTGGGAGCTGGCCGTGCGCGTGCGGTTGGCCATGTCGGTGGCGATGGTGTCGAGCGTGGAGCGCGCGAGGCTCACACCCGCCGAGAGCGCGCCCTCCACCTTGACGTCGAACCAGCTCTCGATCGAGCGCGACACGAACTGGTACGACACCACATAGATCAGCAACCCCGGCACCAGCCCCACCACGGCGAAGATGCCTGCGAGCTTGATCAGCAGCTTGCTGCCGAAGCGCCCGCGCTTGAGCCGCAGGCCCAGGCGTACGGCCACCCAGACCAGCACGGCCAGCAACAGGCCCGCCACGAGCACGTTGACGCCGAACAGCCAGGCGTAGTTGCGCTCATAGAGGGCACGGTTGTTCGTGGCCAGCGTGAGCAGGAACAGGAGCACCATGCCGATGGCGCACATGATGGCCACGCCCACGCCCAGCGCCCAGCGCACTGCGCGCGAGGAGCGGGCCGCGCTGCGCGACGCTTCGGAGGTCTTTTCCGGGGCCGTGCTCATTGCGCTGGCGGCGGAGGCAACAGGCGCTGGGAGCGCGATACGAGCAGGTTCCAGCCCGAGCGCGGCCCCACGGCGCTGATCTGGAAGGGGCGCGGGAGTTGCGACAGGTCGATGCGAAAACGCAGCTGCACCGTGTAGCGCGCGTCGTCGTCCACGTCGGACGCTTCGGCGATCTTCCAGCGCGCCAGGCGCTGCATGGCAGCGAGCGCCTCGTCATAGTCCTCGAAGCTCTGCCCCAGCGCCATGCCCAGGCCCGCGTTGGTGAAGGGCGTGGAGGAAACGTTGAGCCGCCAGCGCCGTGTGAGCGGCTGGAAGGACAGGCGCAGGTACCGGTGGGCCTGGGCCACGGTCTTGTCGGACCAGTACCAGCGCTCGCGCAGTACCTCGGCCTCGGTGACGAAGTACATGGGGATGCCTTTGCGCAGCGCGTCCTCGACGAGATCGGGCAGCTCGAAGCGCAGGCCCGCGCTCAGCAGCAGGCCTTCATCGGTGCGCTCGAGCTGCATTTGCACCACTTCGCCCGGCAGTTGGGCCGCCACCGGCAGGGACGCGGGCGCCAGCGCCAGCGCCCCGAGCAGCGCCAGCAGGGCGCGGCGCTCAGGCTTTCTGGAACAGGGCGTAGAAGAAGCCGTCATGGTCACCCGATGGATTGTCCGGGAGTGCGCCGGAGCCCGGCAGCAAATGCCCGGGCGAAGGCAGCAAACGGGCGCTGGTGTTGCGTGCAAGAAACGCTTGCACCTGATCATCCCCCTCGGCGCGGAACACGGAGCAGGTGCAGTAGAGCAGCCGCCCGCCGGTCTGCAGCAGCGGCCAGAGCGTGTCGAGCAGGCGTGCCTGGATTGCCGCGAGCTGGGCGATGTCGTCCGGTCGGCGCAGCCAGCGCACGTCGGGGTGGCGGCGCACGATGCCCGAGGCGGTACACGGCGCATCGAGCAGGATGGCATCGAACGGCTGGCCGTCCCACCAGTCCGCTGGGCGCGCGGCATCGGCCGCACGCACGCGGGCCTGCAGCCCCAGGCGCTTCAGCGTGCCATGGATGCGTTCGCAGCGCGCAGGGTCCACGTCCAGCGCGGTCACGTCCATGGGGGCGCCGGGGCGGGCCAGTTCGAGCAGGTGGGCCGTCTTGCCGCCGGGCGCGGCGCAGGCATCGAGCACGCGCAGGGCGCGCCCGTCCCCGGGCCATGCCAGCCCCTGCAGCAGCAGCGGCGCGGCACGCTGGGCGGCCAGGTCCTGCACCGACACCCAGCCTTCGCTCCAGCCCGGGAGCTGCTGCACAGGCTGGGGCCGGCGCAGCAACATGCCCGGCCCTTCAGCGGGGATCGCTTCTATATTGATAGCTGCCAGCGCTTGCTGGTATTGCGCTACCGTACATTTTTGAACATTGACCCGCAGCGCCATGGGCGCGTGGGCATTGTTGGCCTGCAGGATGGCGCGCCAGTGCTGCGGGTGGTCCTGCCGCAGGCGCTCGATCCACCAGACGGGGTGGTTCCAGCGTGCCTGCGGGTCACCGTCGGTGGCGGCCACCAGGGCATCGCGCTCGCGCAGGAAGCGGCGCAGGCAGGCATTGATAAACGGTGCCTGGCGCGGGGCCGTGCCGCGCTTGGCCGCCTCCACCGCCTGGTTCACGAGCGTGAACGGTTCATAGGCGGCGGTCTGCGGGTCCCAGGCCAGGGCCAGCGCCGTGCACAGCAGCGCGTCGACGCGCGGCGGCGGGCTGCGCGGTGCAAGCCGGCGCGACAATGCCTGCGCGCGGCCCAGGTTGCGCAGCACCTGGAACAACAGCGCCTGCACGCCGGGGCGCAGTCCCGCAGGCACAGCGGCGAGCGCAGCCGTGCCCGACTGCCCCGCGCGCACGGCCTGCAGGGCTTCGGCCGTGGCACCGAGCTGCTGCCACAGTGCCAAAGAGGGTGTCTTGGTATTCATAGCGGCCGCGCGGGCTTGAAGCCGAAGAGCCAGGCCAGCAGGCGCGGCGGAAACTGAGCGATGGCGTCGTTGTACTGCACAACGGCATCGTTGAGCTGGTGCACCGCCAGTCGGCTCTGGGCCTGGTGCTCCTCCCATTGCTGGCGCCAGGGGGCCACGGCAGCGGGGCCATCCTCGTCCTCGCGCTCTCGCAGCAGGGTCTGCCACGCGGCATCAAGCACGTCGCGTCCGGCCGCGAGGGCCGCCGCCGTGTCGGGCTGCAGCGGCCGCGCGCGCGCCACGGCCAGCGAGGCGCCAAACTGCGTGGCCGCCGCCTGCAGCGCCGTGCGGGCGCTGGCGACCGCGCCTTCCGCGTTCGCGTGTGCGGCGTCGCATTCGGCCAGCATGGCCATGAGGCGTACCAGATGGGCGTCGAGCCCGCCAAACGCCTGGATCACGGCAGAGCGCAGCCGCACGAGGCGGTTGTAGGCCCCCACGGCCCAGAACAGCAGCAGGGCACACACGGCCCAGAAGATCGGCGAAGACGGCATGGGAAGGGTAGGAAACAAAAACGCTCCCGGCCTGCCAGGGCGGCAGGACGGGAGCGCATCAGGAGATCACCAAGGGCTTAGGTGGCCGAGGCGTCGCCCACGCTGCCTTCGACTTCGGAGGCAGCCCCCTCGGTCATGGCAGCCATCTCGGCCGCCTCGGCTTCGGCGATGGCGCGGCGCTCGGCCTCGTCCATGGCGTCCTTGGCCTTGCGTGCCTGGTGGTAGGCCAGGCCCGTGCCCGCGGGGATCAAGCGGCCCACGATGACGTTTTCCTTCAGGCCACGCAGCTCGTCGCGCTTGCCCATGATGGCAGCCTCGGTGAGCACGCGGGTCGTTTCCTGGAACGACGCGGCGGAGATGAAGGAGTCGGTCGACAGCGAGGCCTTGGTAATACCCAGCAGCACGTTGGAATACGTGGCGGGGATCTTGCCTTCGCGCTGCAGGGCCTCGTTGGTATTGAGGATTTCCGAACGCTCGACCTGCTCGCCAGCGATGTAGGTCGAATCGCCGGTGTTCTCGACCACGACGCGGCGCAGCATCTGGCGAACGATCACCTCGATGTGCTTGTCATTGATCTTCACACCCTGCAG
>JASLFM010000299.1 GCA_030150585.1 Acidovorax sp. | reverse complement strand
CGTCGGGCCTGACCTTCGCGGTCGACAAGTTCAAGGGCTGGCCGCACAGCGGCCACATCACGCTGGCGCGCGGCGAGCGCTCGCGCCTGGCGGACTTCGCAAGCGAAGTGTTGTAAGCCGCATGGCCATCGACTGGATCGGGGCACTCAAGCTCGTTCCCTGGGGCGACGTACTCGCAGCCGCCCCTACGCTGGCGCAAACCGCGCGGCGCGTGCTCGGCGCGTCCAAGGCCCAGGCCGAGGCGCACGAGACGCTGGCCCAACACGTGGCGGCGCTGGAAAGGCAGTGCATCGACCTGGCCCAGCTCAGCGGGCAGCTGGCACAGAACAACCTGCAACTGGTTGCGGCGCTGGACGCCCTCCAGCGCAAGGTGCGCTGGCTGACCGCAGGCTGCGCCGCTGCGGGCGCCGTGGCGTTGGCCGGCCTGGTGATGGCACTGCGTTAGCGCTTACCAGTTTTTACGGCCTTCCGGGAACTCCAGCCACGCTGGAAGCACAGTTGTTACTGTGCTTGTGTGAATTGGAGTTCCTGGCGTTTGAAGGTCTATCCGCTTACCTACAACCCCGCCCTGGATGGCCTGCGTGCCATCGCCATCCTGCTGGTGATTCTTTCGCATGCCCACGCGCCCCTGTTCGACGGGGCGTTCTTCGGCGTAGATTTGTTCTTCGTGCTCAGCGGCTACCTCATCACCACGCTGTTGCTCGGCGAGGTAGCGCGCACCGGCCGCATCGACTACTGGCAGTTCTACCGGCGGCGCTTCCTGCGGCTCATGCCTGCGCTGCTGCTGTTTCTGGCCGGGTATTGCGTGGCAGCGCCCTATGTCTGGCCCGAGCTTACCGACGTCTATTCCGACGCCTTGGTCTCCGCGCTGTACCTGGCGGACTACGGCATTGCCTTCTTTGACAGCCCCGGCACGCTGCTGCACATGTGGTCGCTGGCGGTGGAAGAGCATTTTTATCTGGTCTGGCCGCCCCTGCTCATGTGGATCATCCGCCACACGCCGCCCGGCAAGGTGTGGCGCACCATCGCGCTGCTGTTTGGCCTGGGCTGGGCGTGGCGCGTGCTCTGGGTGGTGCAGGGGCAGGCGTTCTACGAGATTTTCTTCCGCTTCGACACGCGCGCCACAGGCCTGCTGCTGGGCAGCCTGCTGGCCACACTGATCGCGGAACGGCCCGACCTGTTCGCGCGCCTGCGCGCGCAGCTGCCCCGCTGGCTCTGGCTGGTTCCAGCGGTGCCGCTGCTGATGGCATTGGAATGGGATGACATGAACGCCATGGCCTGGGGCGTCACCGTGGTGGAACTGGCCACGCTGGCCATCCTGGTCGCCGTGCACAGGCCCCAGGGCAACCTGATTGCCGAGATGCTCAGCGCGCCGCTGCTCGTGCGCCTGGGCAAGCTCTCCTACGGCATCTACCTGTGGCACTACCCCGTGGTGCGCTACCTGCGCGCGGAATATCCATGGCCTGTAACCGTGGCCGCGGGGCTGGCGATCTCTGCGGCGCTGGCGGCACTGTCGCTCTACACCGTGGAGCGCTGGGCGCTCTGGTGGCGCGACCGCCAGCCCGAGCCGCGGCACTCGCCCATGGCCGCGGCTCAGTAGCCGCCGCCGTAGTCGTCCCCACCCATGGCAAGGTTCTCGAAACGCGTCTGGTTCTTCTGAAAGAACAGCTTTACCGTGCCCGTGGGACCGTTACGCTGCTTGCCGATGATGACCTCGGCGATGTTCGGCTCGTTCGACTCCTTGTTGTAGTAGTCGTCGCGGTAGATGAACATGATGATGTCCGCATCCTGCTCGATGGCGCCCGATTCGCGCAGGTCGGACATCATAGGGCGCTTGTCGGTGCGCTGCTCCACCGAGCGGTTGAGCTGCGACAGCGCGATCACCGGGCATTGCAGCTCCTTGGCCAGCATCTTCAAGCCCCGCGAGATCTCGCCCAGCTCCGTGGCACGGTTGTCCGAGCTGGCCGCGCCCGATCCGCTCATGAGCTGCAGGTAGTCCACCACGATCAGGCCCAGCTTGCCGCATTGGCGCGCCAGGCGGCGCGCGTTGGCGCGCAGTTCGGTGGGCGTGAGGCCCGGCGTCTCGTCGATGTGCAGCGAGACGGTGCGCAACCGCTCGATGGCCTCCGTGAGGCGCGGCCATTCCTCGTCGGTGAGCTTGCCCGTGCGCAGGTTGCCCTGGTTCACGCGGCCGATGGAGCCCACGATACGCACGGCGAGCTGGGCCGCCCCCATTTCCATCGAGAAGATGGCCACGGGCAGCCCTTCGTTGAGCGCCACGTGCTCGGCGATGTTCACGGCGAACGAGGTCTTGCCCATCGAGGGGCGCGCGGCCAGCACCACCAGGTCACCCGCCTGCAGGCCGCTGGTCATGCGATCCAGGTCGGCGAAGCCCGTAGGCACGCCCGTCACATCCACGGGGTTGTCGGCCATCTCCTGCACGCGGTCGAGCAGGTCGATCACCAGGGTATCGAGCGACTGGAAGCCCTGCTTGGTGCGCGAGCCCTCTTCGCCGATGGCGAAGATCTTGGCCTCGGCCTCGTCGAGGATGCGCTCCACCGTACGGCCCTGGGGATTGAAGGCGTTGGTCGAGATTTCGTCGCTGGCCGTCACGAGCTTGCGCAGGATGGCACGCTCGCGCACGATCTCCGCGTAGCGGCGGATGTTCGTGGCACTCGGCACGTACTGGGCGAGCTGGTTCAGGTACATGAGTCCGCCCACCTCCTCGGCCTTGCCCAGGCTCTGCAGTTGCTCGTAGACGGTGATGACGTCGGCAGGTTTGCTGGCGTTCACCAGCGCGCCGATGGCCGAGTAGATCAGCTGGTGCTCGTGGCGGTAGAAGTCGCTGTCGGTCAGCAGATCGCCCACGCGGTCCCAGGCATTGTTGTCGAGCAGCAGGCCGCCGAGCACGCTGGATTCGGACTCCATCGAATGCGGCGGCACGCGCAGTTGGGCCACCTCGCGGTCCGGCAGTGCGGGGGCGAAGTCATCATCGAGCGGGGGCATCACGGCAGACATAGGCGTTCTCGGTTCAAGCTGCCCATGCTAGGCCGCCAGGCCACAGCCGTCACGGGACAAGTCTGTGGATAAGGCGTGCACAGCCAGTGGGCTTCTCATGTTCGGAAAGACAAAAGCCGCCCGGAGGCGGCTTTTGCAAGGTGGCAACAATGCCGATCAGGCCGTTTCGCCGTAAACCGACACGTTCACTTCGACCACCACGTCGGTGTGCAGCGCCACGGCGATGGTGCTGTCGCTCACGGTCTTGATGGGACCGTTGGGCAGGCGCACTTGCGACTTCACGACCTTGTAGCCGAGCTTGTTCAGCTCTTCGGCGATGTCGTGGTTGGTCACGGAGCCGAACAGGCGTCCGTCCACGCCGGCCTTCTGGGTCAGCTTGATGGTGGCGCCAGCCAGCTTTTCGCCCTGGGCTTGTGCAGCGGCCAGCTTTTCAGCGGCAGCCTTTTCGAGTTCGGCGCGCTTGGCTTCGAATTCGGCCTTGGCGGCTTCGGTGGCGCGGCGTGCGCGGCCCGAAGGGATCAGGAAGTTGCGGGCGTAGCCATCCTTCACCTTGACGATTTCGCCGAGGTTACCGAGGTTCACGACCTTGTCGAGCAGAATGATTTGCATGGTTCGTGCTCCTTAGATCTTGTGCTGGTCGCTGTAGGGCACCAGGGCCAGGAAGCGAGCGCGCTTGATGGCGGTGTTCAGCTGACGCTGATAGATCGCGCGCGTGCCGGTCAGGCGTGCGGGGATGATCTTGCCGTTTTCAGCGATGAAGTCACGCAGCGTGTCGACATCCTTGTAGTCGATTTCTTCGACGCCGGCGACCGTGAAGCGGCAGAAGCGCTTGCGCTTGAACAGCAGCGACTGGGTGTTGCGCTTCGGACGCTTGTCCTTGTTGAATTTCTTGAACGTGGCCATTTTCGAGCCTCTTGAAAATTAATCCTGTTGAATATCCTGGATGTGGAGCACCACAGACTTGCCATTACGCGGCGTGGCCAGAAAGCCCTGGAACCGGAACCGGCTTCCGAGGGTCTGGCGGGCCAGTCGCTCGGCCATCGCGCCGAAGGCCAAGGCCTTGAGAGTCGCTTTGACGTCCCGGTCCTGCCCTGCCTCGCGCTGGCGCGACCCGTGTTCGAGCCGCATATCAAGCGCTGGCAGGCCAGCGGGGGTGTAGCGCAGAGGCTGGGCCTCGACGATACAAGCCGTCAGAACGACGCTATTGGCGGCGTGGCTCTCCACTCCTTCCCAATGACGATCAGCGGTCGCCCGAAGCCGCAAACTCGGCCTGGCTGGCCTTGCGTGCTTCTTCGCGCTCGACGGTCTTCATCATCGAAGACGGGCCGGTCTCGGCCTTCTTCTTCTGCACGGTGAGGTGGCGCAGAACGGCGTCGTTGAACTTGAAGGCATGCTCGAGCTCGGCCATCACAGCCTGATCGGCCTCGATGTTCAGGCACAGGTAGTGGGCCTTGGCAAGCTTGTTGATCAGATAGGCCAGCTGGCGGCGGCCCCAGTCTTCCACGCGGTGGATCTTGCCGCCGCCCTGGGTGATCATGCCCTTGTAGCGCTCCAGCATGGCCGGAACCTGCTCGCTCTGATCCGGGTGGATCAACAGAATGATTTCGTAGTGACGCATGCACACTCCTTTTGGTTGAAGCCGCCCGCTGCGTCCTGTAGCGGTGTGGCAAGGCAAAGCCGGCAATTATAGCCCTGCTTGCGCGCCTTGTACACTGTCGGCTTCGGGGTGCGCGCATTTCCCTGGGAGAAACGCGTGTTTTCCCGCAGTCGCCTTGAAATTGCGCCGGGCCACCCCAAGTTTGGCGCACAGCTTTCCATCTTCCAACCCTAAGCCATGTCTGACCAGAATACCCAAGCCACGCCCCCCTCGCCCGAAGAAGTCGAAGCCGCCATGGCTGCCAACGCCTCGGATGAAATGGCCCGCTTGCAAGGCGAGCTGGCCGAGCTGAAGGCCAAGAGCGCCGAGTTGGCGGACCAGTTCCTGCGCGCCAAGGCCGAAGCGGAAAACGCACGCCGCCGCGCCGAAGAAGAGGTCGCCAAGGCCCGCAAATTCGGCATCGAGAGCTTCGCCGAGAGCCTGCTGCCTGTGTGCGACAGCCTCGACGCGGCCCTGGCCATCAAGGAGGCCACGCCCCAGCAACTGCGCGAGGGTGCCGACGCCACGCTGCGCCAGCTCATCACCGCCCTGGAGCGCAACAAGGTAGTGGCCATCAATCCGGGCACGGGCGACAAGTTCGACCCGCACCAGCACCAGGCCATCAGCATGGTGCCCGCTGCCCAGGAGGCGAACACGGTGGTGACCGTGCTCCAGAAGGGCTATGTGATTGCCGACCGGGTCCTGCGCCCCGCCCTCGTCACGGTGGCGGCCCCCCAATAAAAAAGTGGCCCGGCTGGCTTGAAGCCGCCGGGGTTATCCACAAGTTACTAGCTATCCAATCTTTCGAAATCGCGGAGAAACAACATGGGAAAAATCATTGGTATCGACCTGGGCACGACCAACAGCTGCGTGGCCATCATGGAAGGCAATGCCACGCGCGTGATTGAGAACAGCGAAGGCGCGCGCACCACGCCTTCCATCATTGCCTACCAGGAGGATGGCGAGATCCTCGTCGGCGCCTCGGCCAAGCGCCAGGCCGTGACCAACCCCAAGAACACCATCTACGCCGCCAAGCGGCTGATCGGCCGCAAATTCGAAGAGAAGGAAGTCCAGAAGGACATCGATCTCATGCCCTTCACGATCGCCCGTGCCGACAACGGCGACGCCTGGGTGGAAGTGCGCGGCCAGAAGCTCGCGCCGCCCCAAATCAGCGCCGAAGTGCTGCGCAAGATGAAGAAGACCGCCGAGGACTACCTGGGCGAGCCCGTCACCGAGGCCGTGATCACGGTGCCCGCGTACTTCAACGACGCACAGCGCCAGGCCACCAAGGACGCCGGCCGCATCGCGGGCCTGGACGTCAAGCGCATCATCAACGAGCCCACCGCCGCGGCCCTGGCCTTCGGCCTCGACAAACAGGAAAAGGGCGACCGCAAGATCGCCGTGTATGACCTCGGCGGCGGCACGTTCGACGTGTCCATCATCGAGATCGCCGACGTGGACGGCGAAAAGCAGTTCGAGGTGCTCTCGACCAACGGCGACACCTTCCTGGGCGGCGAGGACTTCGACCAGCGCGAGATCGACTACATCATCGGCGAGTTCAAGAAAGAGCAAGGCGTGGACCTGTCCAAAGACGTCCTGGCCCTGCAGCGCCTGAAGGAAGCTGCCGAGAAGGCCAAGATCGAGCTGTCCAGCTCGGCTGCGACGGACATCAACCTGCCCTACATCACGGCCGATGCCTCGGGCCCCAAGCACCTGAACATCAAGCTCACGCGCGCCAAGCTCGAGAGCCTGGTCGATGACCTGATCGAGCGCACCATCGCGCCTTGCCGCACGGCCATCAAGGACGCGGGCGTGTCCGTGTCCGACATCCACGACGTCATCCTGGTCGGCGGCATGACCCGGATGCCCAAGGTGCAGGAAAAGGTCAAGGAATTCTTCGGCAAGGATCCGCGCAAGGACGTGAACCCCGACGAAGCCGTGGCCGTGGGTGCCGCCATCCAGGGCCAGGTGCTCTCGGGCGACCGCAAGGACGTGCTGCTGCTGGACGTGACGCCGCTGTCGCTGGGCATCGAGACCCTGGGCGGCGTGATGACCAAGATGATCACGAAGAACACGACCATCCCGACCAAGTTCGCGCAGACCTTCTCGACGGCCGACGACAACCAGCCCGCCGTGACCATCAAGGTCTACCAGGGCGAACGCGAGATGGCCAGCGGCAACAAGCTGCTGGGCGAGTTCAACCTCGAGGGCATTCCGCCCGCCGCGCGCGGCGTGCCGCAAATCGAGGTGTCGTTCGACATCGACGCCAACGGCATCCTGCACGTGGGCGCCAAGGACAAGGGCACGGGCAAGGAGAACAAGATCACCATCAAGGCCAACTCCGGCCTGTCGGAAGAAGAAATCCAGCAGATGGTGAAGGACGCCGAGCTCAACGCCGCCGACGACAAGAAGAAGCTTGAGCTGGTTCAGGCCCGCAACCAGGGTGAGGCCGCCGTGCACAGCGTGAACAAGAGCCTGGCCGAACACGGCGACAAGCTCGACGCCGGCGAGAAGGACAAGATCGCCGCAGCCGTGAAGGAGCTCGAAGAAGCCCTCAAGGGCGAGGACAAGGCCGCGATCGATGAGAAGACCACGGCGCTGATGGCCGCCAGCCAGAAGCTGGGCGAGAAGATGTACGCCGACGCGCAGGCTGCCCAGGCAGCCGCCAGCGCCGCCGACGGTGCCGCGTCGGCCTCTGCATCCGCCTCGGCGCAGTCTGGCAGCGGCGCAGCCGCCGACGACAACGTGGTGGATGCCGAAGTGAAGGAAGTCAAGAAGGGCTGATGCGGCGGTCCTGCTGACCGTTCGCCGCCGCGCAGGACTCCGCGAGGGGACCGCGCGGCGTTCCTGTTCCAACCGGGACCCGAAAAACCATGTCCAAACGAGACTACTACGAAATCCTGGGTGTTCCCAAGAACGCCTCGGACGACGACATCAAGAAGGCCTATCGCAAGCTGGCGATGAAGTACCACCCTGACCGCAACCAGGGTGATGCAGCCAAAACGGCCGAGGAGAAATTCAAGGAGGCCAAGGAAGCCTACGAGATGCTCTCCGACGGCCAGAAGCGCGCAGCCTACGACCAGTACGGCCACGCGGGAGTGGACCCCAACATGCGCGGCCCCGGCGCGGGAGCCGAGGGCTTCGGCGGCTTTGCCGAGGCGTTCGGCGACATCTTCGGCGATATGTTCGGCGGCGGGCGCGGCGGACGCGGCGGCGGACGCCAGGTCTACCGCGGCAGCGACCTCAGCTACGCCATGGAGATCACGCTCGAGGAAGCCGCCCGCGGCAAGGAAGCGCAGATCCGCATTCCCAGCTGGGACAGCTGCGACACCTGCCATGGCAGCGGCGCCAAGCCCGGCACCAGCGCCAAGACCTGCGGCACCTGCGGCGGCGCGGGCTCGGTGCAGATGCGCCAGGGCTTCTTCAGCGTGCAGCAGACCTGCCCCCACTGCCGCGGCACGGGCAAGATCATCCCCGAGCCCTGCACCACCTGCCACGGCCAGGGCAAGATCAAGCGCCAGAAGACGCTGGAGGTGAAGATCCCCGCCGGCATCGACGACGGCATGCGCATCCGCAGCACCGGCAACGGCGAGCCCGGTACCAACGGCGGCCCGCCCGGCGACCTGTATTGCCACATCGTGGTCGAGACGCCCGTCAAGCTCACCGAGCACCAGCGCAAGCTGCTGCGCGAGCTGGACGAGTCGCTGAAGAAGGGCGGGGCCAAGCACTCGCCTTCGGCTGAAAGCTGGACGGATCGGCTCAAGAGCTTCTTCAGTTGAGCGGCCTTCTGGCCCGCACATACAAAAAACCGCCTGGGGCAAGCCGCAGGCGGTTTTTTATTGCTACCTATTCGATAGCTTTTTGCGCGCTCTGGTCAACGGCCAGAGGCTGTTTTGACATTAATTTAATACCACAAAACCACCCACCAGCGTTGCCGAGCCGCCAAGCGTCGTCACCTCGACAACCTCAGCGCCGAGGGGGAGATCATTTCCCGCCGTGGTGACAATGATGGTCGTGTCATTGGTCACGCTAAAACCAACCGGAACACCACCAAACGTCACACTCGTCGCAGAGCTCAAACCCGTTCCCGTCAAGGTCACGGTCGTGAGTGTCCCTGCCTGCATGGATGGTGGGTTGACGCTGGTCAATGTGGGCGCCGGGGCCTGCTGCGTGGTCACGTCCACCATGACCGTGTTGGTGTTCGTCCCATGGATCACCACGTTTTCCACGGCATGGGCCGAGGCACTGGGAGTCAGGCCGATGGTGCAGGACGAACCCGGCGCCAAGGCCGCAGCGCACGTATTGCTGCTGATGGTGAACGAAGGAGCGCTGGTCTGCATGGTCAGCCCCGTGGCCGTCAGCAGCGCAGAGGTGTTGGTGACCGTGATCGTGCTCTGGGCGAAGGCGCCCGCTATCAGTGTCAGGCTGGCCGGGCTGACTTGCAGCATGGCCACCTGGGACGTGGCCACCTGGGCGCACATGCCGGCCACATCGACCACGCAGCTTTGCTGATTCTGCAGCGTATTGCCCACGGCGCACGGCGCGGGCGTACCGGGCAGCGGCGTGCTGGGCAGGGTGCCGGGCACGCCATTCGGAAAGCAAGCCCCCACCGTGGCGGGCGGGGTGATGGCCGTGATCTTCAAGGCCACGCCGCTGCCGTTGGTGAATTGCACGGGTGCGAAGTCGGCAGGCAGGCTGGGCGCGAGCGGCCTGGGTACGACCGGGATCGGCTGCGTGCCACCCTGCGGGCTCAACCACGACACCAGTTGCGTGACGACAGGCGGCGTGGCCCAGGCCCCCGGGTTGTAGCCCGTGGCCACGGCCAGCACAGCCCCTGCGGCCAGCAGCCCCAACCCGCGCACCACCGCGCCCACCCGCGCGCGGATGGCCCACACGCCCATGCCCAACACGGCACATCCCGCCAACACCAAGGCGAGCGGATGGTCCACCGGCACCGAGGCGGCTCCGCCAGCACCAAGAGGAGCCACGGCAATGCTCTGCGCCATGGCCACGCCTGCTGCGGCCCATAGTGTGGCGGCCAGCAGGGCACGGGCGGCCCAGGATGGGAGGAAGGTGCGTGGACGCAGGGAGTGGTTCATGCCGTGCTTTCTGAAGGCCGAAGGTGCTGGGTGCGCCGGGTGCGCGCTTGATTTCATTTCTGAATGTAACCCGGCGGCGCGGCAAGTGTGGCAGGGCTTTTTACCAGGGGAGGGATACCCTGGCGGTTTTTTTGCCTCTCACCGGCCCGGCGCCTGAGGCCGCTCGTGCCGCGCAGCGCGGTAGAAGCCCAGGATGCGCTGTACGTACGCCCGTGTCTCGGCATAGGGCGGCACGCCACCGTACTGTTCCACCGCCTTCTCGCCCGCGTTGTAGGCGGCCGAGGCCAGCGCCACGTCGCCATCGAACCGCTCCAGCAGCCAGCGCAGGTAGGCCAGACCGCCCCGCGCGTTCTGCTCGGGGCTCCACACGTCGCGCACGCCGAAGCGCTCGGCGGTTTCGGGCACGAGCTGCATGAGTCCGCGCGCGTTCCGGGGCGACAGCGCGCGTGCCTCGAAGTTGGATTCGGAGCGCACGATGGCCAGCGCCAGGCGCGGGTCCACCGCAAAGCGGGGTGCCAGGCGCTGCACCATCTCGGCC
>JASLFM010000208.1 GCA_030150585.1 Acidovorax sp. | reverse complement strand
GCCAAGCTGCCCACCGTGTTCACCATGCTGCGCGCGCTGCCCATCATGCGGGGCATGCTGGAGCGCGGCTTCACCACGGTGCGCGACGCGGGCGGCGCCGACTGGTCGCTGGCCGAGGCCGTTCGCACGGGCCTGGTGCAGGGGCCGCGCATCTTCCCCTCGGGCAAGGCGTAGTCGCAGACCGGCGGGCACGGCGACATGCGCCCGCGCAGCGACGAGCTGGAGCCCTGCGGCTGCACGCATAAGCTGGGCAGCCTCGCGCGTGTGGTCGACGGCGTGGACGCCTGCCGCCTCGCGGTGCGTGAGGAGATCATGAAGGGCGCCGTGCAAATCAAGGTCATGGCCTCGGGCGGCGTGGCATCGCCCAACGACCCGATCGGCAACCTGGGCTACTCCGAGGCGGAGCTGCTCGCCATCGTGGAGGAGGCGGCCAACGCCAACACCTACGTGCTGGCCCATGCCTACACGCCGCGCGCCATCGCGCGCGCCGTGCGCAGCGGCGTGCGCACCATCGAGCACGGCAATCTCGTGGACGCGCCCACGGCGGAACTCATGGCCGAGCGGGGTGCCTACATGGTGCCCACGCTCATCACCTACGAGGGCCTGGCCAACGAGGGCGAGCGCTACGGCCTGCCGGCCGCCTCCGTCGCCAAGATCGACGCCGTGCGCAACCAGGGCAAGCAGGCCATCGAGATCCTCGCCAAGGCCGGCGTGAAGATGGGCCTGGGCTCCGACCTGCTGGGCGAGACGCACTACCTGCAGTCGGACGAACTGCGGCTGCGCACCGAGATCCTGGGCAACGGCCCCGTGCTGCAGCAGGCCACGCTGGTTGGCGCCGAGATCCTGGGCCAGCAGGGCCAGCTCGGCGAGGTGACGCCCGGCGCCATTGCCGACCTGCTGCTCGTGGACGGCAACCCGCTCGCCGACATGGCCTGTTTGCTGGGCCAGGGCGAGCGCATCCGCACCATCGTCAAGGACGGGCAGGCTCACAAGCGCGCGGCCTGACTACCGGCGCCCCTACCCGCACGCGGCCCGGATGGCTGGCGCGGCGGCCGCCAGTTCCGCAGCGGTCATGGCCCGCAGCCGGACGGCCACGGCGGGGGGCAAGTGGCGCGTGGTGGCGAACGGCCCGCTCCCCAGGGCGTCGATGCCCTGGTGGCGCAGTGCCGACACGGTTTCCTCCGGGCGCACGCCACGCGGCAGCGGCAGCCACATCAGCCAGCCGCAGGCAGACGGGCTGAGCGCGCCGAGCCCGGCGGCTGCGGCGGCCTTCCACAGCCGCTGCGCGTGCTCGCGCTGGGCGCCTTGCAGCGATGCGATGGTGCCGTCGTCCAGCCACAGCCGCGCCAGCTCGGACACCAGGGGCGGCGCGGCCAGACCCCAGGACAGCGCCGCCTTCTCCAGCCGGGCCTCCTGCGGCCCCGGGGCGACCACGTACCCGAGTCGCAGGCCATCGCCCATTGCGCCCGACAGGCTGCCGACAAGCCAGGTTCTTTCGGGCGCAAGCTGCGCGAGCAGGGGCGGGGGGCGCCGCACGAGGTGGTGGTACGTGGCGTCCTCCAGCAGCGTCACGCCGTGGGCGCGGGCCAGCGCGACGATGTCCCGGCGCCGCTCCAGGGGCATGACCCAGCCCAGGGGATGGTGGGCGGTAGGCATGGAGTGCAGGGCCGCGATGCGCTTGCGGCGCAGCAGCCGCTTCAGGTCGTCCGGCACCGGGCCCGCGTGGTCAAAGGGCAGAGGCACGGCTTCGAGGCCCAGCTGCTCGCACACCAGCCGCCACCCCGGGTAGGTGACCGCGTCTACCGCTACGCGCTGCCCCCGCTCCATGGTGAGCAGGGCCGCCAGCCGCATCGCGGCCATGCCGCCCGCCGTGGCCGCGATCCGCGCGGGGTCGGCCGCGAGCCCCAGTGGCCCGAGGTGGGCGGCGAGCGCCCGCCGCACCGATGGGCTGCCCAGGGGGCTGGCTTGCGCCGCGAGGCGCGCGATGTCTGGCAGCCCGGCCACGGTTCTCAGGGCCTCGCGCAAGAGGGGCGCGCCGATGGCCTGCGCGGTCCGCGCCCTGGATGTGTAGCGCACGGCCTCTGCCAGGGGGCCCGGCGCGACGGGCTGCTCGCGCACGAACGTGCCGCGTCCCACCTCACCGACGACCAGCCCCTGGCGCTGCAATTCAGCGTAGGTGCGCGTGGCGGTGCTCAGGCCGATGCGCCGCTGCCGCGCGAACGCCCGGTGGGTCGGCAAGGCGCTGCCCCCGGGCAGGCGGCCATCGCGGATGGCCTGGGCCAGTTCCTCGGCGAGTTGTTCGTAGCGCTTCAATGTACTCATGACAATGAATGGATTGTCATCTTCAAAGGCCGCAAGATTCCATTTGTCCGTTGAAAAGCAAGGGGAGAAGGGGCGATGGAGACCGAAGTTTCATAACTGGCGCTGATGTTCGCGCTGGGCTTGCCGTGCGGCATGGTGGCGGTCACTGCGGGAGGCGGGGTCACGCTCGGCGTCCCGCTGCTCATGCTCGCGGGCGTTCCCGCGACGGCGAGCGTCATCGCGGTCAAGGTGGCGCTGTGGGCGTCCTTTCTGACCGGCTCCATCGTGCACACCCGGCAGCGCCCCGCGCTGGCGGTGCCCACGCCCTGGTGGATATGGCCCCTGTGCCTGGGCGGCGCCGTGGCGGGCTCGCAGCTGCTGACGGCGCTGGACCCGGAGCACATGCGGAACATCGTCTTGGCCATGCTGGCCGCCTCCACCCTCGGCACTGCCTGGGCCACCCGTAGCAAGGCGGACGCGAACACGGCGCCCACCCCGGGGCAGCGCATGGCCGGGTTCGCTGCGGTGCTGGCGCTGGCCGTCTACTCGGGCTTCTTCGGCGCGGGTTTCGGCGTGTTCCTGATCTGGAGCCTCGTGGCCCTGCACGGGCACTCGCCGGGCAGCGCCGCGCCGCTGGGCACGCGCCTGAGCCTGGTCATCTCCAGCGCATCGGTTGCCGTGTTCGTCTTGCACGGGGTGGTGCCGTGGCCGGAGACGGTTCCGCTGGCGATCGGCTGCGCTGCGGGCGGCGCCCTGGGGGCCAAGGCGGCCAACGCCTTGGGGGACCGGCTCATCCGGATCTCCACCTGGGCAGTGAGCCTCCTGGTAGCCGTGAAGCTCGTGGCGGGCTGGTGACGCCCGCCGCCCGGCTCAGCGCAGCACCAGCACGGGAATGTGAGAGTGCGTCAGCACGTGCTGGGTCTCGCTGCCCAGCAGCAGGCGCTTGATCCCCTTGCGGCCGTGCGAGGCCATCACGATCAGGTCGCACTTGTGCTTCTTGGCGGCGGCGATCACGGCCTCGGCCACGAGGTCGGACTTGGCGATCACCGCCTTCACGCCCACGCCCTCGCTGGCACCCCGGGCCTTGATCTTGTCCACGAGGGCCTGGGCCTCGTCGCTCCACTGCTGCTCGATGCGCTTGACGTCGGTGAGGTCCGCTGGCATGCCGCCTTCGAAATAGCTGCGCGGATAGCGTGGCACCACCTTGAGGGCCACGACCTGGGCCTGGGCCAGAGCGGCCAGCGACAGTCCGCTCTGCACGGCCTTGTCGGAAAGAGGGGAACCGTCGGTGGCGATCAGGATGCGCTTGTACATGGGGATGCTCCTTGTGTGGTTCGGGTATTGCGGAGCTTAGGCGCGATCCGGCGGAAGGGCTTGATCCAGGTCAATGTACATGTCATGCTCAGGCAATAGGCTCGGAACATGTCCCACATCACCTCTGAACCGCCGTCGGCGGGCGGTCCATCGGCCGCGCTGCTGGACGATCCGCAGGAATGGAGCTCCTTTGGGCGGCCCGTGGGCGCAGCCGGCCAGGAGCCGGCCGCCGCGGCAATCTGGGAATCGCAGGTGGTGCTTGAAGGCATGCACTGCGCGGCCTGCGCGCTCACCATCGAGGAGGCGCTGCGCGCCGTGCCCGGCGTGGAGCGGGCCGACGTGAGCGCTGCCACGCGCCGCGCGCGCGTGGTCTGGCGGCCCGCCCAGGTGCTGCCTTCGCGGTGGATGGCGGCCGTGCACGAGGCCGGCTACCAGGCGCTGCCCGCCATGGACGCACTCGCGCGCGAGCGGCGCCAGTCCGAGAACCGCCGGGCGCTGTGGCGCTGGCTCGTCGCGGGCTTTTGCATGATGCAGGTCATGATGTACGCATGGCCCGCCTACGTGGCGCAGCCCGGCGACCTCTCGCTCGAAATGGAGACGCTGCTGCGCTGGGCCTCCTGGGTCATCTCGGTGCC
>JASLFM010000198.1 GCA_030150585.1 Acidovorax sp. | reverse complement strand
CTCTCACCGCTGCTGCTGGTCGTGTTCGCGCTTTCGCATTCGCGCAGCTACATCGTCGAAGCGCCGCAGCAATACCGCGAGCTGCTCGACTTCATGGCGCGCACGGTGCTGGAGCTGCGGCTCAAGCTCCCCCCCGACATCGCCGCGCAGCTGCCCGAAGGGGCGGACGACATCCAGCGCACCATCGCGGGCTACCTAGGCGCCAAGGCCGGCGCGCTCGCCACGGCGGGACGCGCCTGGCTCGGGGGCCTGCTGCACGCCTACGTGGGCCTGCTCATCGGCGCGCTAGCGGCCGTGCGCCAGCTCGGCATGGCCCGCGGGCCGCTGGTGCAGGCGCTCGTGCAGCGCATCACGCTGCTGGGCGACGCCTTTGGCCAGATCGTGGCCGCGCAGTTCTGGATCGCCGCGTTCAACACGCTGCTCACGGCGCTGTTCCTGCTGCTCGTGCTGCCGCTGTGGGGGCTGGAGCTGCCCTACACGCCCGCGCTGATCACGCTCACGTTCCTGGCAGGCCTCGTGCCCATCGTGGGCAACCTGCTGTGCAACACCGTCATCACCATCGTGGGCCTGTCGGTCTCGCCCACGGCGGCGCTGGCCTGCCTTTTCTTCCTGGTCCTGATCCACAAGGCCGAGTATGTGATCAACGCCAAGGTCGTGGGCCAGCGCACCCACATGGACGTGTGGGAGCTGCTCGCGGTGATGTTCGTGACCGAAGCCGTGTTCGGCCCTGCGGGCCTCGTGGCGGCGCCGCTGCTGTACGCCTACCTCAAGAAAGAGCTGCAGGCGGTTCACCTCGTGTAGCGCCCGCCACGGCGCTACAGGCCGCGCTCCACCATGTCCAGCAGGCGCTGCCCCAGCGCCTCGGCGGCCGATCGGTCGATGCCGCGCAGCGGGCCGTCGAGCACCAACATCGCCATGCCATGCACGGCCGACCAGGCCAGGTATTCCGCGCCCGGGCGGCGCGCGGGCGGAATGGCGCCCGCCTCCACCAGCCGGTCGAGCGCGGCGCCCAGCAGCTGAAAGGGATTGAGCCCGCTGCGGCCGGCTTTGGCGGGGTCGGGGTCGCTCTCCACCGGCTCTGCGGGCGCGAAGGCCGAGCGGAACAACCCCGGTTCGGTCCACGCAAAGCGCAGGTAGCCCGTGCCTACGGCACGCACCGTGGAACGCGCCTGCTCCAGGGAGGAGCCAGCGCTGGGGATGGCCGCGATCTCCGCCTCCATGGACTCGGCCATGGCCGCCAACGCGGCGGCGCGTACGGCCTCGAGCAACTCCTTGCGCCCCGCAAAGTGGCGGTAGGCCGCATTGGGCACCACGCCCACCCGGCGCGTCGCTTCGCGCAGCACCACCGCCTCGGGGCCACCATCGCGGGCCAGCGCTATGCCCGCGTCGAGCAGGGCGCGGCGCAGGTCGCCGTGGCGGTAGGTGCTGCGCGGCGGGTGCGCAGCGGCATCGGGCGGGGCGGAGGAACGGCGCATGGCGGAAAAGCTAATGTGGACGCCGTCCATTATCCCTGCTAGCATTTGTGGACGCCGTACACAATTCAATGCTACAGCGCCCATCATTCCGTACAAGGAGCAAGCCATGTCCCCCATCAATGCCTACCTGACCTACAACGGCAACGCGGCCGAGGCGCTGCAGTTTTACGCCCGCACCCTGCCGCGCGCCAAGATCGACAAGCTGCTGACCTTCGGGCAAATGCCCCCGGACGCCTGCCCTGCGTTGCCGCCAGGTGGCGGAGATCGCCTCATGCATGGCTGCCTGAGCTTCGACGGCGGGCTGCTCATGGCCTCGGACACCATGGGCACCGAGCCCTACGACGGCATCAAGGGCTGCGGCCTGGCGCTGCAATGCGCGGACAACGACGAAGCCCAGCGCATCTTCGAGGCCCTGGCAACAGGGGGCACGATCACCATGCCGCTGCAGCCCACCTTCTGGGCGGAGCGCTTCGGCATGGTCACCGACCGCTTTGGCACGCCCTGGCTGGTCAACGGTACGCCAAAGGCGATGAATTGATGTCCTGATTTGACCGATTCCGGTCGCGCGCGGTACGGATGCGGGCTGCCTTGACAGGGATGATAAGCACCATTCGCTGTCACCCTCCAAGGAGTACCCCATGAAAACCTGTCTCATAGTGATCGACGCGCAGGAATCGTTCCGCCACCGCCCGTTCTTCTCGGAGCGGCAGCTGCCCGCCTACCTTGCCGCGCAGAACGCCCTCATCGAAGGCTGCGCGCAGCAGGACATCCCCATCGTACGCGTGCTGCACAGCGACGGACCCGAGGTCCCGGCCAACCCGTTTTCCCAGATCTCGGGCCACGTGCGTCCGCTCGAAGGCCTCGCCGCCTTCGATGCCGCCGCCACATTCACCAAATCGCGCCACAGTGCGCTCGTAGGCACGGGCCTCGACGTCTGGCTCACGCGCCACGGCATCCAGCGCCTGATCGTGAGCGGCATCCGCACCGAGCAATGCTGCGAGACGACCACGCGCCACGCGTCCGACCTGGGCTGGGCCGTGGACTTCGTGACCGAAGCCACGCTCACCTTCGACATGCAGCAGCCCGACGGCCGCCCGCTGAGCGCCGAGGACATCCAGGCCCGCACGGCCACTGTGCTGCAGGGGCGCTTCGCGCGCCTGTGCAGCGTGGACGAGGCACTCTCACGCGCCGGCGAAGAGGCCCCGGCATGAGCGCGGCGCCACTGCGGGTGGCCATCCTCGTGTTCGACGAGGTAGAGGCCCTGGATCTTGGCGGCCCCTACGAGGTGTTCA
>JASLFM010000189.1 GCA_030150585.1 Acidovorax sp. | reverse complement strand
GAGCTCGCGTTCCAGATCCTCTCGCTCTACATCGACGACATCCCCGCCGCCGACCTCAAGCGCCTGTGCGAGAAAACGTACACGGCCGAGGTCTTCGGCACCGGCGAGATCGTGCCGCTGCGCCACCTCGAGGATGGCTTGTGGCTTGAAGCCCTGTCCAATGGCCCCACGCTGGCCTTCAAGGACATGGCCATGCAGCTGCTGGGCAACCTGTTCGAATACGAATTGGGCCGCCGCGGCGAGCAGCTCAACATTCTGGGCGCCACGAGCGGCGACACGGGCAGCGCTGCCGAGTACGCCATGCGCGGCAAGCAGGGCGTGCGCGTGTTCATGACCAGCCCCCACGGCCGCATGAGTCCCTTCCAGCAGGCGCAGATGTTCAGCCTGCAGGACGCCAACATCCACAACCTTGCCATCGAAGGCGTGTTCGACGACTGCCAGGACATCGTCAAGGCCGTCAGCAACGACCTCGCATTCAAGCGCAAATACAAGATCGGTACCGTCAACTCGATCAACTGGGCCCGCCTGCTGGCCCAGGTCGTGTACTACTTCGCGGGCTACGTGCAGGCCACCGAGACGAACGACCAGCAGGTCAGCTTCACGGTGCCCAGCGGCAACTTCGGCAACATCTGCGCGGGCCACGTGGCGCGCATGATGGGTCTGCCCATCGCCCAGCTCGTGGTGGCGACGAACGAGAACGACGTGCTCGACGAGTTCTTCCGCACCGGCGTGTACCGCGTGCGCGGGAGCAGCGACACGCACGAGACCTCCAGCCCCAGCATGGACATCAGCAAGGCCAGCAACTTCGAGCGCTTCGTGTTCGACCTGCTGGGCCGCGACGCCGCGCGTACCAAGGCCCTGTTCGGCGACGCAATCGCCCGGGACGGGCGCTTTGACCTGGGCGGCGATCCGCTGTTTGCCCAGGCCGCCACGCGCTACGGTTTCGAGAGCGGCAAGAGCACGCACGCTGACCGCCTGGCCACGATCCGCGCCACCCACGAGCGCTTCGGCGTGACCATCGATACCCATACGGCCGATGGCGTCAAGGTGGCGCGCGAGCACCGAGGCGATGCGCGTGTGCCCATGATCGTGCTGGAAACCGCGTTGCCGATCAAGTTCGCCGAAACCATCGTCGAGGCGCTGGGCCACGCGCCCGAGCGCCCGGCCAAGTTCGCCGGCATCGAGGACTTGCCCAAGCGCGTGCAGGTACTGCCCGCCGACGCGGAGCAGGTCAAGGCCTACATCGCGCGGCACTGCGACTGATATAGCGATTGAAGTGAAATTGGCTGCCAGCGCTTTTACCGCAAGCGCTGGCAGCTATCGATCAAGGAGCATCGGATGAAGGTGGTCGGCTTTGCCGGTTTCTCCGGGTCTGGCAAGACCACGCTGGTGGAGCGCTTGATTCCCGCCCTGCGCCAGGTGGGCCAGCGCGTGTCGGTGGTCAAGCATGCGCACCACCGCTTCGATGTCGACCACCCGGGCAAGGACACCTTTCGCCACCGCGAGGCTGGCGCGTACGAGGTCATCGCCGCGTCCGACAAGCGTCTCGCGCTGATGCGCGAATTCGAGCGGCCGCAGGAGCCCGATGTGCATGCACTGCTGGGCGAACTCGATGCGCGCGCGGACTGGGTTCTGGTCGAGGGCTTCAAGGAGGCCGACCTGCCCAAGATCGAACTCTGGCGCACCCCCGAACCCGGCCAGGCGGCCCGGCCCGTGCGCTACCCCGACGACCGCTGCGTCGTGGCCGTGGCCACCGATGCGCCGCGGCACCTGCCCCGGCCCACCGCGCTGCCCGTGTTCGACCTGAACGACCCCGCCGCGCTGGCCGGCTGGCTGCTGGCCCACGCGCAGCGCTTTGAATACCCCCGTGCGAGCGCCGGCACCGGCCCTGCCGCGGAGGATTTGCCGATGATCGCCCGGAGGCATGGATGAACCGCCCCCCCTTGAAACCCCTCGACGAAGCGCTGGCCGACCTGCTCGCACAGGCACAGCCCTTGCCGGGCAGCGACACCGTGGCCACTTTCGATGCCGACGGCCGCGTGCTGCTGCACGACGCTGTTTCGCCGCTGCAGGTGCCGCCGCAGGACAACAGCGCCATGGACGGCTACGCCGTGCGCCGCGCCGATGTGGCTGCGCCCGGCGTTGAGCTGCCGGTGTCCCAGCGCATCGCCGCAGGCGCGAGCGGCGTGCCGCTCCAGCCCGGTACGGCGGCGCGCATCTTCACGGGCGCGCCCGTGCCCGAGGGGGCCGACGCCATCGTGATGCAGGAGGACTGCGAAGCATTGACGGGTGGTTCGTCGGGCGAGCGCGTGCGCGTGAACGCCGTGCCCGCACCGGGCCAGTGGGTGCGCCGCTCGGGCGAGGACATCATGCGCGGCTCCACGGTGCTGGCCGCCGGTACGCGCCTCGGGCCGGCCGAGCTGGGCCTGGCCGCGAGTATCGGCCTGGCCACCGTGCAGGTGGCGCGGCGCCCGCGCGTGGCGCTGTTCTCCACGGGCGACGAGCTCGTCATGCCCGGCGAGGTACTGCCCGAGCATATGAAGCCTGGCGCCATCTACAACAGCAACCGCTTTTTCCTGCGCGCCTTGCTGTTGCGCCTGGGCTGCGAGGTGAACGACTTCGGCATCGTGCCCGACCAGCGCGAAGCCACCGTGGCCACGCTGCGCGAGGCCGCGCAGGGCAACGACCTGATCCTCACGAGTGGCGGCGTGTCGGTGGGCGAGGAAGACCACATCAAGCCCGCGGTGGAGCAGCTGGGCCGCCTTGGCCTCTGGCAGGTAGCCATGAAGCCGGGCAAGCCGTTCGCCTACGGCCGCGTGGAGAACGATCAGGGCGGTGCGCACTTCATGGGGCTGCCGGGCAACCCCGTGTCGAGCTTCATGACCTTCGTGCTGCTCGTGCGCCCGTTCGTGCTGCGCCTGCAGGGCGTGCGCGACGTTGCTCCTAAAGCGGTAGCTGCCCGCGCTTGTTTCGATTGGCCCAGGGCCGATAAACGCCGTGAATTCCTGCGCGTGCGTCAGGATGGCGAGGGTAGGGTGGAGCTGTTCGTCAACCAGAGTTCGGGCGTGCTGACCTCGGCCGCCTGGGGCGACGGTGTGGTGGACAACCCGCCGGGCCAGACCATCGCGCGCGGCGATACCGTGCGCTACATCCCCTTCGCGGAACTGTTGGCATGAAGATCACGGTACGCTATTTCGCCTCCATCCGCGAGGCCGTGGGCGCGGGCAGCGAGGCGCTCGATACCGCGGCCCCCACGCTCGGCGCGCTGCGTGACGAGCTCATCGCGCGCGGCGGTGCCCATGCGGCCAGCCTCGCGCGCGGCAAGGCCGTGCGCATGGCGCTCGACCAGGTGATGGTGGGCGAAGAGGCCCCCCTCGCCGACGGCGCCGAGGTGGCCTTCTTCCCGCCCGTCACAGGCGGCTGAGCGCGGCCTCCTGCACGGCCGCGAGGGCCGCGATGCGCTGCGCGAGCCCGTCGCTCGCTCGCTCCATCGGCGCGCGCAGGCCAGGGCCCATTGCTCCCTGGTGTGCGAGCAGCGCCTTGATGGGGGCGGGGTTGGGTTCGGCAAAGCAGGCTTCCACCACCGGCACCAGGGCCTGCCACAGCGCGCGGGCGCGCGGCAGCTCGCTCGCCGCCACGCAGCGCATGAGTTCGACAAAGCGCGCAGGTTGCCAGTGCGCGCTGGCGGCAATTGCGCCGCTGCCGCCCAGCGCGAGCGTGGCGAGGATCTGCGCGTCCTCGCCCGCAAGCACCTGCAGCTGGCCGTCGGCGATCAGGGCCTGGGTCTTGGCCGCATCGCCGCCGCAGTCCTTGATGGCGCGGATGCGCGGGTGCTCCGCGAGCGCGCGCAGCGTGGCCAACGCGAGCGTGGCCCCCGTGCGGTAGGGAATGTCGTAGACGATCAGCGGGTGGGCGCTGGCATCGGCGATCGCGCGGAACCACTGCAGCAGGCCTTCCTGCGAGGGGCGGATGTAGTGCGGCGCGGGCACGAGCAGGCCTGCGAGGGGCCGGGCATTCCAGGCGCGCACGCGCTCCAGCACGTGGCCCAGGTGGTAGCCCGACAAACCCATGGCCACGGGCAGGCCGGGTGCCGCGCCGAGCACGGAATCGAGCACGGCGTCCTGCTCGGCCGCGTCGAGCGCCGGGGCCTCGCCCGTGGAGCCGCACACAACCAGGCCCGCGATGCCGCTGCCCTGCAGCCGCAGCACCAGGGCGCGCAGCGCCGGGTGGTCGACGGCGCCGTCGCTGTCGAAAGGGGTGACGAGGGGAATCCACAGGCCGGAGAAGCCGCTGCGGGGTTGGGGTGCTGTCATGGGTTTTCGTCCTTCCAAGGGCATGCGACCGGGAAATGAACCGGCCGGCGTGCGCGTGGGGCCTCGGGGCTCGATGAAAGGGAAAACGGGAGGGGTATCGTGCCTGTCGGTTCCGTCGCTCATCCGGACGGAACCGCAGCTCCGGTCAGATGAGCTGGGGTTTTTGGGCTTTGCCCACGCACGGCACGGCTGCCACGGGGGCGGCACGGTGGGCAGGGGCAAGGCGCGAAGGCATTGGCGCAGTGTAGCGGATCAGGGCAGCGCCGGGCATTGCCATTGCAGCAGCTCGGCCAGGCGGCAGGTGACCCACACCGCCTCGGGCGGCGTCACGCCCGAGTCTGGCCCCGCCAGGCCCGCATGGATGCGCCGCAGGATCTCGGCTTCGGACGGGGCCTGCACGTGGTACAGCGTCTGCGCGTGCTCGACGAGGTGGTTCGCGAGGTCCTCGCACAGCTCGTAGCGCGTGCGCACCTCGTGGGCCGGCGCCAGGGGGCGGGCCCGCGCATCGCTGTACAGCGCGATGAACGACGGCGGAACGAGGATCTGGTTGTCGTCGTGCATGAGACAGGCCTCAGTCGGGCACGAACAGGCGCTCGAACCGGGCCTGGTCCTCGGGCTGCTCGAAGCTCACGAGCTGTCCCATCTTCATGTCCGCCAGCCGGCAGGCGGCGAACAGGCTGTAGCGGCCCGCAAGATCGAAGCTGGGCAGGTCGATGAGCGCATAGGGGTGCGGCACGAAGCTCTGGTGCTCGAACACGATGCGGTGCTGGTTGCGGGGCGACGGAAACAGCTTGTACTCGTCGGTGGTGATGCTCTGGGTGGCCATGTGGGGGCGTGGGGCCGCAACGGGTGGGGGAAATGCGAAATCGTAGCCACAATGGGGACGCAACCGGTTCTCGCGACCGGAAAAACCGCCGTTTTCGTAGAAAAATAGCCGCCATGAACTTGCCGCGTGTCTCCATCCAGGCCCAGGACTTCGACGTATCCACGGAGCTGGCCGCGCTGCGCGCCCGGGATGGGCGCGTGGGCGCCGTGTGCTGCTTCGTCGGCACGGTGCGCGATCGCAACGACGGCGACGCGGTCGCTTCGATGGAGCTGGAGCACTACCCCGGCATGACCGAGAAGTCGATCGAGGCCATGATCGACGAGGCCTGGCGCCGCTTCGATCTGTACGGCGTGCGCGTGATCCACCGCGTGGGGCTGCTGCAGCCGCTGGACCAGATCGTGCTCGTGGCCGTGACTTCGGCCCACCGGGGCGAGAGCTTCCAGGCCTGCGAGTTCCTCATGGACTACCTCAAGACCCAGGCGCCGTTCTGGAAGAAGGAACAGACGCCGCAGGGTGCGCGCTGGGTGGACGCGCGCGTGAGCGACGACGCGGCCCTGGCGCGCTGGGGC
>JASLFM010000186.1 GCA_030150585.1 Acidovorax sp. | reverse complement strand
GCATCGTGGCCGGGGGCATCGACGGCTGGGGCACGCAGGTCGAGGATGCGTTCGATCTCATCGTCTTTCTGTACCTGGACACCGCCGTGCGCCTGGCCCGCCTGCGCGAGCGCGAGATGCGCCGCTTCGGCGCAGCCGATGAAGAGTTTCTGGCGTGGGCGGCCCAGTATGACGAGGGCACGCTGCCGGGCCGCAGCCTGGCGCGCCAGCGCGCATGGCTGGCGCAGCGGCATTGCGCTGTGGTCGAGATTGGCGGAGACTTGAGCGTGGTGCAGCGGCTGGCGGCCGTCCTGGAGAACATGCCCCGGTCTCCGGGCTAGCCGCCAGAACCCCCCGGGGACGCGGCCCGAACTGCGGGGTGATCGCAGCGAGGCATGCCATGTCGAAACTTCGAGTCCACAGCTTTACCGTTTCCCTCGACGGCTTCGGCGCCGGTCCGGGCCAGGACCTGAACCACCCTCTGGGCGTGCGCGGTCCCGAACTCATGGAGTGGTTCTTCCACACGCGCCTGTGGCGCCAGATGCATGGCCATGCGGAGGCTGGCAACGCGGATGAAATGGGTGAGACCGGCGTGGACAACAGCGTGGCCGAGCAGGGCTTCGAGGGCATAGGCGCCTGGATCCTCGGGCGCAACATGTTCGGGCCGATACGGGGCCCCTGGCCCGACGAGGGCTGGAAGGGCTGGTGGGGCGACGAGCCTCCGTACCACACGCCCGTCTTCGTGCTCACCCACTATCCGCGGCCGCCACTGAAGATGGCGGGGGGCACCGAGTTCCACTTCGTCACCAAGGGCATCCACACGGCCTGGGCCGAAGCCAAGGCCGCTGCGGGAGGGCGCGACGTGCGCCTGGGCGGCGGCGTGTCCACGGTGCGGCAGTACCTGCGTGCGGGCTTGGTCGATGAACTGCACGTGGCCATTCGCCCCGTGCTGCTGGGCCACGGCGAAGCGCTTTGGGAGGGGCTCGATCTGCGCGCCCTGGGCTACGAGTGCACCCGGTACCTGGCCGGTGAGCGTGCGGCCCACATGTGGCTGCGGCGGCGCGCTTGAAGCGTGGGTCAGGCTTCGGCCGTTTGCTCCGGCGGGGCAGGCTGCACGGGGGTTGTGCTGGGGGGCTCCCAGTCCGACCAGCCGGGGCCGAACAGCTCCACCGGGTGCTGTGTGCGCTCGGAACCATTGCCGCACAGCATGGCGTCCGCCGCGCAGTAACGGTCGCAACCCCAGCAGTTGCGCTCGGGGTGGGCTGGGGCAGGGGGAAATTTCTTCGCCATAGGGCTCGCCGTTGCCATCAGTGTGGAAACATGCCAGCGGTGGGGTTTTGCGCTGGGTCAAACGGACCTGGGGGCTGTGCGACGCTTTACGATCCGGCTGGGGATGGACGATCAACGGGCAGCGGGACGCACACCATGAATTTCCTACAACGGGCCAGGCAATGGGCGCGCGGCCTCAAGCGCGACGTGGTGGCCGTGTACCTGGCAGCCAGGGATCGGCGCACTCCATGGGCCGTTCGGGTGCTGGCCGTTGCGGTGGCAGCCTACGCGCTGAGCCCCATCGACCTGGTGCCGGATTTCATCCCGGTACTGGGCTACCTGGACGATCTGCTCATCGTGCCCCTGGGCTTGATGCTGGTGCTGCGCCTGCTGCCGCCGCAGGTGCTGGCCGATGCGCGTGCGCATGCAGCTCAGTTGCTGGCGCGGCCGCGCAGCTATGCGGCCGCAGCGTTGGTTGTGTTGCTGTGGCTTGTGGCGGCGGGCTGGCTCGCGGCCCGGTGGGTGCGGCACACGGGGTGAGCGGCGCGGCCGACATGCTCAGGGACTATGCTCGGGCATCCGCTCACTGTTCCTTGAGGAAGCTGCCACGCCATGCTGATGGGTCTCGCCGCCAACCGACTGCACCACCACACCGAAGACGCCGCACTGTTCGCCCTGCTGCGGGCCTGCGAGGCGGGCATCCGCGAACTGCGGCTGGGCCTGCACGCCGTGGGCCGGACGTACGACGCGATTGCCGCTGCCGGCATGCTGCAGGGTTACAAGCCGCTGGTGCGCTACCCCTACGGCCGCGAGGGCGGCCTTATGAAGCTCGTGGCCGAGGTCGTGGGCATGGAGGGTGAAGGCCGTACGCTCGACGGCGCGATCTACCTCATCGACCCCGTGGACCCCTCGTCGATCTTCCCCGAGGCGCTCGCGCTCAAGCGCCAGTGCGTGATCCATGGAAAGCCCTTCCTCACCACCGTGGCCGGTGCACGCGACTGGATCGAGATGGAGCGCATCCACGCGGGCCTGCCGCCCGACCGCAACGCGGACCGTTTCCATGACCACGGCGCGCAAACCGTGGCGTTGATCGCGCACGACGCGATGAAGGCCACCATGATCGATTTTGCGGACCGGAATTTCGATGTGCTGTCGCAATTCCGCCAGCGCGTGGCCACGGGCACCACGGGGCAGCGGCTCAACGATCTGGCATGGAGCCGGGGCTGGCCTGCGGGGCAGCCCTGGGTGCAGCGCTTCAACAGCGGCCCGCTGGGCGGCGACGCGCAGATCGCCGACCTGGTGCTGGAGCGCCGCTGCCAGCGCGCCATCTTCTTCGAGGACCCGCACGTGGCGCGCCAGCACGAGGCGGACATCCAGCTGCTGGAGCGCGCCGTCACCACCTGCACGCACGACGCGGTGTGCGCCACCTCGCCCCAGGTGGCGCAGCGCTGGTGCGACGCCGCGCGCATGCGCGGCATGCGTTGATGCGCATGCGTGCCCAGCGGGCGCTGGCTTTTGCGTGGTTCGTGGGCGCTGCCGTGCCCGCGCTGGCGCTGCCTGCGTTCGACGAGGTACGGCGCGACTTCCGCCCGTCTGAAACGCTATTGCTCTCGCGCGAGGGCGAAGTGCTGCAGCGCGTGCGCACCGACGCCACCGTGCGGCGCGGCCAGTGGGTGCCGCTGGCCGATGTGTCGAGCGCGCTGCGCACGGCGCTCGTGCTCAGCGAGGACCGGCGCTTCTACGAGCACAGCGGGGTGGACTGGCGCGCCGTGTCGGCCGCGGCCTGGGGCAACCTGTGGAACCAGCGCGCGCGCGGCGCGAGCACCATCACCATGCAGCTCGCGGGCCTGCTCGATGGCGACTGGCGCCAAGGCCCGGGCGGGCGCAGCGTGGCGCAGAAGCTTGGGCAGACCGTGGCCGCGCAGGTGCTGGAGCGGCGCTGGCGCAAGGACCAGATCCTGGAGGCCTACCTCAACCTCGTGCCCTTCCGGGGCGAGGTCGTGGGCATCGACGCACTGGCGCGCACGCTGTTCGGCAAGGCCGCGCACGGCCTGGACGAGCGCGAGGCCGCGGTGGCCGCCGCGCTCGTGCGCGCACCCAACGCCAAGCCGGCCCTCGTGGCCCAGCGCGCGTGCGGCGTGCTGCGCGAGATGCGCAAGCCTGCCGCCACCGACTGCGATGCGATCGACCTGTTCACCAGCGCCGCGCTGCAGCGCCGCGCCTACGACGCGAGCGAGGGCGTGGCGCCGCATTTCGCGCGCCAGCTCATCGCGCAGCGGCGCGCCCAAGGCCCCTTGCCCGTGCAACTGCGCTCCACGCTGCGCGCGCCGCTGCAGCGCATCGCGCTCGACACGCTCACGCAGCAGCTGCGCGAGCTGCGCGGCCGCAACGTGGAGGATGGAGCCGTGCTGGTGCTCGACAACGCCACGGGCGAGGTGCTGGCCTGGGTCGGCTCCTCGGGCACCCTGAGCCAGGCGGCCGAGGTGGACGGTGTGCTCGCGCCGCGCCAGCCGGGCTCCACGCTCAAGCCTTTTCTGTACGCGCAAGCCATTGCCGAGCGCCGGCTCACGGCGGCCTCGCTCATCGAGGACTCGCCCGCGCAGATCGCCACGGCCAGCGGGCTCTACATCCCGCAGAACTACGACCGGCAGTTCAAGGGCTGGGTCTCGGTGCGCACGGCGCTGGCCGCCTCGCTCAACGTGCCTGCGGTGCGCACGCTCGTGATGGTGTCGCCCGACGCGTTCTTCACGCAGCTGAACGCGCTCGGCGTGCCGCTGCGCGAGAGCGGCGGCTACTACGGATACAGCCTGGCGCTGGGCAGCCCCGAGGTGCCGCTGCTGCACCTGGCCAATGCTTTCCGTGCGCTGGCCAATGGTGGGCGCGCCAGCCCCGTGGCCTATGTCCCCACGCCGCGCCCCGTGTTCACGCAGGCAATCGACCCGGGCGCTGCCTTCATCGTGGGCGACATTCTTTCGGACCCCAACGCACGCGCCCGCACCTTCGGCACCGACAGCGTGCTGGCCACGCGCTTCTGGAGCGCCGTGAAAACCGGCACGAGCAAGGACATGCGCGACAACTGGGCTGTGGGCTGGTCGCAGCGCTACACGGTGGGCGTGTGGGTGGGCAACGCGAGCGGCGCGCCCATGCACGACGTGAGCGGCACGAGCGGCGCCGCGCCCATCTGGGCCGCAGTGATGGGCGCGCTGCATGCGCGCGAGCCGAGCCGCCCGCCCAAGCCGCCCGCTGGCGTGGTGCAGGCGGTGGTGCGCTTCGGCCCGGACGGCGCGCAGGGCATGCCGCTCGAGGGCGTGCGCGGCGAGTGGTTCCTTGCGGGCACGCAGCAGCTGCTGTTTGCTATCGATTCAAAAGCTGCCGGCGCAGGTGGGAAGGGCGCTGGCGCACGAAATGTATCCGATAGTGCATCCGATGCCGCCGCACGCATCGTGGCCCCCACGGCCGGCACCGTCATCGCGCTGGACCCCGACATTCCGCCCGAGCGCCAGCGCCTGCGCTTCGAGGCCAGCGGCGGCACGGACCTGCGCTGGCGCATCGACGGGCGCGAGCTCGGCCGGGGCGTGCGCTGGAGCTGGCTGCCCTGGCCCGGGCGGCACCGGCTGGAGCTGGCCGACGCGCGCGGGCAGGTGCTCGACAGCCTGCAGTTCGAGGTGCGCGGTGCGGGCGTGCGCACAGGGGCCGCGAAGCGCTGAGCCGGGTATACACTGGCCGCAATACCAGGACGAGGGAGAGCGCGCGTGACCAGGCCGAACCACTTGCAGCGACCACGCTCCCTTCTGTCAAGGGGGGGAGCTGTCGCTGCCATGCTGTGCGCGGCACTGGCGGGCATGGCGCCCGTCCGAGCGCAGGAGGTGCAGACCGACGACCGTTCCCAGTCCGTCGCGCACACCGTGTTCGGCATCCTGAGCTACACACGCTGGCCCGGCGATCCGCAGACGGTGCGGCTGTGCGTGGTGGGCCCCACCGAGTATGCGGACGAACTGCTCAAAGGGGCCGTACTCTCAGGTGCGCGCAAGACCGTGGTGCGCCGCATGCGCCTCGACGATGCGGCCCTGCTGGCCGAATGCGACGGCGTCTACGCGGGCGTGCTCTCCGACGAGGCATGGCGCCAGCTCCTCGCGCGGATCGGCGACCGGCCGCTGCTGTCCATCAGCGAACGCCAGGAGCTGTGCCGCATCGGTGGCATGTTCTGCCTGGACGTGCGGCCGGGTGGCGTGTCGTTCGAGATCAACCTGGATTCCGTGGCACGCAGCGGCGTGCGCGTGAACCCCCGTGTGCTGCAGCTGGCCAAGCGCAAAGGGGGGCCATGAGCGCGGAGCACGGGACCTGGCGGGAGTCGCTTCTGGGCGGCGGGCACACCTCGCTGCGCGACGTGGTGCACCGCGCCCACCTGGGCATGGCACTCGTGGCCGTGGCGCTGGCGGGCATGCTGCTGCTGCTTGTGGGCACAGCGGCGCTGCGCGTGTACCTCGGGCATAACCTGCAGCTCATGGCGCGCTCGCTGTCCTACACGGTGGAGGCGGCCGTGGTGTTCGGTGACCGCGCGGAAACGCAGGAGGTGCTTGAGCGCATCGTGCGGGACGAGGGCGTGGCCGATGCGCGTGTGCTTCTGGCAGGCGGTGTCGTGTTCGCGCAGTGGCACCATGGGCGCGAGCGCGTGGATTCTCGCCTGGGCGAGGCGTTGGCCCGGGCCGTGGGGCTGGAGCCAGCCGTCGAGCCCATCCTGCACGATGGCCAGCCGGTTGGCGCCGTGGCGCTGCGCAGTGACGGCCAGGGGCTGCTGCGCTTTCTGCTGGCGGGGCTGGCGGCGCTGGCGCTGTGCACGACGGTGAGCGGCCTCGTGGGCATCGTGCTGTCGCGCCGCATGCTGGGCGACATCGTGACGCCGCTGCAGCACCTCGCCCGCGTGGCGCGCGCCGTGCACCGCGACCGAGCGTTGGGCGAGCGCGTGCCGCCCGCGCGCATTGCCGAGCTGCGCGAGCTGGGCGACGACTTCAACGCGCTGCTCGACGAGCTGGAGGCGCGCCAGGCGCACCTGCAGCAGCAGAACAGCGCGCTCAAGCACCAGGTGCTCCATGATGCGCTCACGGGGGTGTCCAACCGCGCCCACTTCGAGCAGCGCCTGCAGTCGGCCCTTGCCGAGGCTTCGGCCGAGGGCGCGCAACTGGCCGTGCTGTTCCTGGACAGTGACCATTTCAAGCAGGTCAATGACACCTACGGCCATGCGGCGGGCGATGCGCTGCTCGTGGCCGTGGCCCAGCGCATGCGCGCCCAGGTGCGCGACTCCGATCTCGTCGCGCGGCTGGGCGGCGACGAGTTCGCCGTGCTGCTGCCCTCGGTGCGCGGGGCGCAGGACGCGGCACGCATCGCCGACAAGATCCTGGATGCCATGCGGGATCCGGTGCCGCTGGCCGACGGCCATGCCTTGCAGCCCTCGGTGAGTATCGGCATCGCCCTGTATCCCGAGCATGGTGATGCCATGGACGCGCTCATGGCGGCCGCCGACGCAGCCATGTACCGGGCCAAGACCCACCGGCGCGGCAGCGCGCGCGTCGCTCCGGCGCGGGGCTGAGACAATAGGCGGATGATGAACACACGCAGGCTCACCCTCACGCGCTTGGCCCGCTGGGCTGGCGCAGCATGCGCGCTGGCACTTGCGGGCTGCCAGGGCACCCCCGGCGTGGCGCCGGCTCCTGCACCGGTGGCGAGACCGTGGTCCGAGCGCCAGCTGGAGGTGCTGCGCGAGTACGGCTTCGAGCAGACCGACGAGGGCTGGGAGCTGCAGATGGCGGGCAAACTCCTGTTCGACCTGAACTCCGATCGCATCGATCCGGGCCACCGCGCCACCGTTGAACGCATGGGACGCGCCCTGGCCGGCGTGGGTATCGACCGGCTGCGCGTCGAGGGCCATACCGACGACCTCGGCTCGGACGCCTACAACGACCGGCTCTCGCTGCGCCGGGCCCAGACGGTGGCCCAGGTGCTGGGCGATGCGGGCATCCCCCTGGACCGCATCACGGTTCGGGGCTTCGGCCGCAGCCGGCCCCTGGTCTCGGGCCGCGGTGGCCAGCGTGAAAACCGCCGCGTGGCCATCATCATTCCCGCGCCCGGCTCGTAGTCGCCGATCCAGCGGGGCACATACGGCCCCGCGCATACGCGGTATGGGGGGCCGGGTATGCCTGGCATGCCCTGATGCCCTAACCTCGCAGGCATTCGCATTCCATTGCAGAAGCATTGCCTCCACGAGCATGAGCACCAGCACGAGCCCCAGCCCCCAACCCATCCGCTTCTACCACCGCGGCAAGGTCATCGACGTGAGCGGCGCGCACTCCACGCGCTCGGTGCTCGACTGGCTGCGCGAGGATGCGCGCTGCACCGGCACCAAGGAAGGCTGCAACGAGGGCGATTGCGGCGCCTGCACCGTGGTCATCGGCGAGCTGGCGGGCGAGGGCGCCGAGGCCCGCCTCGCACTGCACACCGTGAACGCCTGCATCCAGTTCCTGCCCACGCTCCACGGCAAGGCACTGTTCACAGTGGAGGACCTCAAGGGCCCCGCGTGCGCCGGCCGCACGGCACGGCAGGCGCTGCATCCCGTGCAGCAGGCCCTGGTGGACTGCCACGGCTCGCAATGCGGCTTTTGCACCCCCGGCTTCGCGATGAGCATGTGGTCCACCTACGAGCAGCACCAGGCCCAGGGCACGCGGCCCACGCGCCAGCAGCTTGCCGACGATTTGTCGGGCAACCTGTGCCGCTGCACGGGCTACCGTCCCATCCTCGACGCGGGCCAGCGCATGTTCGACCTGCCCGCCGTGCCGTTCAATTCCGCCCCCGTCGTGCAGGCCTTGCAGGCGCTGCGGAGCCAGCAAGGTGAAAGCACTTTCCACTACGCGGCCGAGCGCCATGGCCGCACCGACCACTTCCACGCCCCGCGCTCGCTCGATGCGCTGGCCGCGCTACGCGAGGCCCGGCCGCAGGCGCGCATCCTCGCGGGCTCGACCGACGTGGGTCTGTGGGTGACCAAGCAGTTTCGCGACCTGGGCGACATCCTCTACGTGGGCGATGTGGCCGAAATGCAGGTGATCGAGGAGCGTCCGAACGCTGAAGGGGGCGAACTCTACATCGGCGCGGCCGCATCGCTCGAAGCCGCCTGGGGCGCGATCACGCAGCGCTTCGAGGGCCTGACCGACGTGTGGCTGCGCTTTGCCTCGCCCCCCATCCGCAACGCGGG
>JASLFM010000140.1 GCA_030150585.1 Acidovorax sp. | reverse complement strand
CACCGCGCTTCAGCCAACCCATTTGCGCGCGTTGCGCCACACGCGCATCCAGGGGCTCAAGGCCGACTTGTCACCACTCGTCCAGCTCATCTGCACGTTGCGGAACACGCGCTCGGGGTGGGGCATCATGGCCGTGAAGCGACCGTCTGCCGTGGTCACGGCCGTGAGGCCGCCCGCGCTGCCATTGGGGTTGAACGGGTACTGTTCGGTGGCACGGCCGTGGTGGTCCACGAAGCGCATGGCCGCGATGGCCTTGTCTGCATTGCCACGGTACTTGAAGTTGGCATAGCCCTCGCCGTGCGCCACGGCAATGGGCAGGCGGCTGCCCGCCATGCCCGCGAAGAACAGGCTGGGCGACTCGAGCACTTCCACGAGCGACAGGCGTGCCTCGAAGCGCTCGCTCTGGTTCGTGGTGAAGCGCGGCCAGTCCTGCGCACCAGGGATGATGTCGGCCAGCTCCGCGAACATCTGGCAGCCGTTGCACACGCCCAGGCCAAAGGTGTCCGTGCGCGCGAAGAATCCCTGGAACTGCTCCGACAGCACGGGGTTGAACGTGATGGAGCGCGCCCAGCCGATGCCCGCGCCCAGCGTGTCCCCATAGCTGAAGCCGCCACAGGCGACCACGCCCTGGAAATCCGCCAGGCGCGCACGGCCCGTCTGCAGGTCGGTCATGTGCACGTCAAAGGCCTCGAAGCCCGCTTCGGTGAAGGTGTAGGCCATCTCCACGTGCGAATTCACGCCCTGCTCACGCAGGATCGCAACCTTCGGGCGCGCGAGGTTCAGGAAAGGCGCGGCCACGTTGTCCTCGGGATCGAACGTGAGCGACACGCTCAGGCCCGGGTCGGCGGGCTCACCAGCCGCGGCGTGCTCGGCATCGGCCGTGGCGGGGTTGTCGCGGCGCTGGCAAATCTTCCAGCTCACTGCATCCCAGACCTGGTGCAGGTCCGACAGGCTGGCGCTGAACACGCTCTTGGCGTCGCGCCAGACTTGCAGCTCGCCCTTGCCCACGTCGATGGACGACGACTGGGGGCGCGTCTTGCCGACGAAGTGGCTCCACTTCGAGAGACCGTGCTCGCGCAGGGTCTGCATGACCTGGTTGCGCTCGGCCGTGCGCACCTGCAGCAGCACGCCCAGTTCCTCATTGAACAGGGCCTTGAGCGTGAGCTCCTCGCGGCGCGCGCTGACCTGCTGCGCCCAGTTCTTGGCGTCGCCCGTTTCCATGCGGCTGTCGCTGATGCCGTCGCCCTCGGTCACGAGCAGGTCCACGTTGAGCGCCACGCCCACATGGCCCGCGAAGGCCATCTCGGCCGCGGCGGCCAGCAGGCCGCCGTCGCTGCGGTCGTGGTACGCCAGGATGCGGCCCTGGGCGCGCAGCGCATTCACGGCGTTGACGAGGTTCACGAGGTCCTGGGCGTCGTCCAGATCGGGGACCGCATCGCCGCTCTGGCCCAGCACCTGCGAGAGGATGCTGCCGCCCATGCGGCTTTGGCCCTTGCCAAGGTCAATGAGCACGAGCGTGGTGTCCTCCTCGGCCGCGTCGAGCTGGGGCGTGAGCGTGCCGCGCACGTCCTGCAGCGTGGCGAAGGCGCTCACGATCAGGCTCACGGGCGAGGTCACTTTCCTCTGGGTACCGGCCTCGTCGTTCCACTGCGTGCGCATGGACAGGCTGTCCTTGCCCACGGGGATGGAGATGCCGAGCGCCGGGCACAGCTCCATGCCCACGGCCTTCACGGTGGCGTACAGGTCTGCGTCCTCGCCGGGTTCGCCGCAGGCGGCCATCCAGTTGGCGCTGAGCTTGACGCGCGGCAGTTCGATGGGCGCGGCCAGCAGGTTGGTGATGGCCTCGGCCACGGCCATGCGGCCCGAGGCGGCGGCGTCGATGGCGGCGAGCGGCGTGCGCTCGCCCATGCTCATGGCCTCGCCCGCAAAGCCCTTGAAGTCGGCCAGCGTCACGGCGCAGTCGGCCACGGGCACCTGCCAGGGGCCGACCATCTGGTCGCGGTGCGAAAGGCCGCCCACGGTGCGGTCGCCGATGGTGACGAGGAAGCGCTTGCTGGCCACCGTGGGGTGGGCCAGCACGTCGATCACGGCCTTCTGCAGCGGAACGCCCGTAAGCTGGAGCGGCTCGAAGCTGCGCTGCACGGTCTTCACGTCGCGGTGCATCTTGGGCGGCTTGCCCAGCAGCACGTCCATGGGCATGTCCACGGGGAATTTCTGGTCGCCGTCCTGCACGGCCGTGTCTTCGAGCACGAGCTGGCGCTGCTCGGTGGCCGTGCCAATCACGGCGAACGGACAACGCTCGCGCTCGCAGAAAGCCTGGAACTGCGCCAGCGACTCGGGCGCGATGGCCAGCACGTAGCGCTCCTGGCTCTCGTTGGACCAGATTTCCTTGGGCGCCAGGCCCGATTCTTCGAGCTGCACGGCGCGCAGGTCGAAACGCGCGCCACGGCCCGCGTCGTTGGTCAGCTCGGGGAAGGCATTCGAGAGGCCGCCCGCGCCCACATCGTGGATCGCGAGGATGGGGTTCTGCGCGCCCTGCGCCCAGCAGTGGTTGATGACCTCCTGCGCGCGGCGCTCGATCTCGGGGTTGCCGCGCTGCACGGAGTCGAAGTCGAGCTCCGCCGCATTCGTGCCCGTGGCCATGGAGCTGGCCGCGCCGCCGCCCATGCCGATGCGCATGCCGGGGCCGCCGAGCTGGATGAGCAGCGTGCCGGCGGGGAATTCGATCTTCTTCGTGAGTTCCGAATCGATGATGCCCAGGCCGCCCGCGATCATGATGGGCTTGTGGTAGCCGCGATCCACGCCGCCCACGGTCTGCTCGTACTCGCGGAAGTAGCCCAGCAGGTTGGGCCGGCCGAATTCGTTGTTGAACGCAGCGCCGCCCAGCGGGCCCTCGGTCATGATCTGCAGGGGGCTGGCGATGTGCTCGGGCTTGCCGCCCACCTCGTCGCTCCAGCCACCCCAGAGCTTGGACACGGTGAAGCCCGTGAGGCCCGCCTTGGGCTTGGAGCCCCGGCCCGTGGCGCCTTCGTCGCGGATCTCGCCGCCCGCGCCCGTGGAGGCGCCGGGGAACGGCGAAATGGCCGTGGGGTGGTTGTGCGTTTCCACCTTCATCAGCACGTGGTGGGTTGCACTACTCTTTTGATAGCTGCTCGCGCCTGCCGGCTGGGCACCGGAGGGCATTTTGGCCACGAAGCGCTCGACGACCGAGCCTTCCATGATGGAGGCGTTGTCCGAATAGGCCACCACCGTGTGCTGCGGCGCGAGCTGGTGCGTGTTGCGGATCATGCCGAACAGCGACTTCTCCTGCGCCACGCCGTCGATGGTGAACTGCGCGTTGAAGATCTTGTGGCGGCAGTGCTCGCTGTTGGCCTGCGCGAACATCATCAGTTCCACGTCCGTGGGGTTGCGCTTCAGGCCCTGGAAGGCGTTCACGAGGTAGTCGATCTCGTCGTCGGCCAGCGCCAGGCCCCAGGCGGTGTTGGCGGCTTCCAGCGCGGTGCGGCCGCCCGTCAGCACATCGACGAAAGCCATGGGCTGGGCTTCGAGTTCGGTGAAGAGCTTCTCGGCCTCGGCGCGGCTCGCCACCACCGATTCGGTCATGCGGTCGTGCAGCAGCGCGGCAATCTGGACCATCTGCGCGGCGCTCAGCTCAGGTGCGCCGCCCAGCAGACCGCTCTTGAGGCTCAGGCGGTACTCCGTGATGCGCTCCACACGGTGAACCGCCAAACCGCAGTTGCGCGCGATGTCGGTGGCCTTGGAGGCCCAGGGCGACACGGTGCCCAAGCGCGGCGTGACGATGAGCACCGGCCCCTCCTCGGGGCCGCTGTAGGGATCGCCGTAGGTCAGCAGTGCTGCCAGGCGCTCCCGCTGCTCGGGTGTGGGGGCGGCATCGAGCGCCACCAGGTGCACGAAGCGCGCGGCGATGCCGGTGATCTTGGGGTGGATGGCCTCGAGGGCGCTTTGGAGTTGCTGGGCGCGGAAGGGGCTGAGGGCATTGCCCCCGCCAAGCGGAATCAAGTGCAAGGTCACAGTAGCGGCCTGGTTGGGATGGGAGAGGCAGCGCCCCGACGGCGCGCCCCGGGGCCGGGACGCCGCAGGAGGCGGAGCCCGCCATTTTACCGGGCTGGCCCCGCGCATTCCGCCCCCGCCCTGCGCGCCGCGGGGGGCAATGGGATAATTGCGGCATGAGTATCACCATCAAGTCCGCCGAGGACATCGCAGGCATGCGCGAAGCCTGCCGCCTTGCCTCGGAAGTCCTGGACTACATCGCGCCGCACATCAAGCCGGGCATCACCACGGCCGAGATCGACCGCCTGGGCGCCGAGTGCATGGCACAGCAGGGCACCGTGTCGGCCACCGTGGGCTACCAGCCTCCGGGCTACCCGCCCTACCCGGGCCACCTGTGCACCTCGGTCAACAACGTGGTGTGCCACGGCATCCCCAACGCCAAGCCGCTCAAGAAGGGCGACATCGTGAACGTGGATGTCACGGTGATCACCCAGGACGGCTGGTACGGCGACAACAGCCGCATGTACCTGATCGGCGAATGCTCGATCGCGGCCAAGCGCCTGTCGGCGCTGACCTTCGAGGCCATGTGGCTGGGCATCCAGCAGGTCAGGCCCGGTGCCCGCCTGGGCGACATCGGCCACGCGATCCAGAAGTTCGCCGAGGGGCACGGACTGTCGGTGGTGCGCGAGTTCTGCGGCCACGGCATCGGCAAGAAGTTTCACGAGGAGCCCCAGGTGCTGCACTACGGCCGCCCCGGCACGGGCGAGACGCTGGTGCCGGGCATGACTTTCACGATCGAGCCCATGCTCAACCTGGGCCGCCGCGAGGTCAAGGAGCACGGCAACGACGGCTGGACCATCGTCACCAAGGACCACAGCCTCTCGGCCCAGTGGGAGCACACGGTGCTTGTCACCGAAACGGGCTACGACGTGCTGACGCTCTCCGCGGGCTCGCCCCCGCCGCCGGCGTTCGTGCAGGCAACGGCCACCTGAGCCGCGCGCCAGCAAGGCGGGGCCGAAACACGCGCATGCTTCTTGCTTGAGGCACCGAACGCCGATCACGCCTTGCTGACACCATGACCGACCTCTCTCCCCTGCGGACCCGCTACCGCAGCGACAAAGCGGCCCTGATGGCCGCTTTCCAGGCCCAGGGCGCCTCCACGCGCGGCGTGCGCTCGCTGCTGCGCAAGATCTCCCTGCTGGCCGACCGACTCCTGCAGACCCTGTGGCGCCGCGCAGAGCTGCCCGCCACGCTGGCCCTGGTGGCCGTGGGCGGCTACGGACGCGCCCAGCTGTTCCCGCATTCCGACGTGGATGTGCTGCTGCTGCTGCCCGACGGTGCCGAGACCGAAGCCGGCAGCCCGCTGCGCGCGCGGCTCGAAGCCTTCATCGGCAGTTGCTGGGATGCCGGGCTCGAGATCGGCTCCAGCGTGCGCACCGTGCAGGAGTGCCTTGCCGAGTCGGCGCGGGATGTGACGGTGCAGACCTCGCTGCTCGAAGCCCGCCTCATCGGAGGCGACGACGCGCTGTTCGAGCGGTTCCGCGCACGGTATGCGCAGCAAATGGACCCCCAGGCCTTCCTCGTCGCCAAGACGCTGGAGATGCGCCAGCGCCACAACAAGTACGAGAACACGCCCTACGCGCTCGAGCCCAACTGCAAGGAATCCCCGGGCGGCCTGCGCGACCTGCAGATGATCCTGTGGGTGGCGCGCGCCGCCGGCCTGGGGCAGACCTGGCGCGACCTCGCGGCCAGCGGCCTGGCCACGCCGTTCGAGGTGCGCCAGATCGAGCGCAACGAGGCGCTGCTGTTCCTCATCCGCGCGCGCCTGCATGCCATCGCGGGCCGGCACGAAGACCGCCTCGTGTTCGACCTGCAGACCGCGGTGGCCGAGTCATTCGGCTACCGATCCACCTCGCCCGACGGCAAGCGCCTGGCCATGCGCGCGAGCGAGACGCTGATGCGCCGTTACTATTGGGCCGCCAAGGCCGTTTCGCAGCTCAGCCAGATCCTGCTGCTCAACATCGAGGAACGGCTGTCCCCCTCGACGCACGAGTTGCGCCCGATCAACGAACGCTTTTTCGAAAAGGCCGGCCTCATCGAGGTGGCGAGCGACGACCTGTACGAACGCGAGCCGCACGCCGTCCTCGAAACCTTCCTGCTCTACGAGACCACGGTGGGCCTCAAGGACCTGTCGGCCCGCACGCTGCGCGCGCTCTACAACGCACGCGGGGTGATGGATGCGCGCTTTCGCCGCGACCCCGCCAACCGCGCCCGCTTCATGCAGATCCTGCAGCAGCCCGCGGGCATCACGCACGCCATGCGGCTCATGAACCAGACCTCAGTGCTGGGCCGCTATCTCTGGCCGTTCCGCCGCATCGTGGGGCAAATGCAGCACGACCTGTTCCACGTCTACACCGTGGACCAGCACATCCTCATGGTGCTGCGTAACGTGCGCCGTTTCTTCATGGCCGAGCACGCGCACGAGTACCCCTTCTGCTCCCAGCTCGCGGGCGGATGGGACAAGCCCTGGATCCTGTACCTCGCCGCGCTGTTCCACGACATCGGCAAAGGCCGCGGCGGCGACCACTCGGTGATCGGCGCCGAAGAGGTGCGGCGCTTCGGCCGCCAGCATGGCGTGGAGCGGGAGGATGCGCAGCTCGTCGAATTCCTCGTGCGCGAGCATCTCACCATGAGCCAGGTCGCGCAGAAGCAAGACCTCTACGACCCCGACGTGATCCACGCCTTCGCGCGCCGCGTGGGCAACGAGCGCTACCTCACGGCGCTGTACCTGCTCACCGTGGCCGACATCCGCGGCACAAGCCCGAAGGTGTGGAACGCCTGGAAGGGCAAGCTGCTGGAAGACCTGTACCGCGCCACGCTGCGCGTGCTCGGCGGTCGGGCGCCCGACGCGGCCGCCGAGATCGAGGCACGCAAGCGCGAGGCCCTGGTGCTGCTGGCGCTGCAGGCCCAGCCCCACGAGTCGCACAAGAAGCTCTGGGACACGCTGGACGTGAGCTACTTCATGCGCCATGAGGCCGCCGACATCGCCTGGCACACGCGCCACCTCTCGCGCCACGTGGGCACCACGCGCCCGGTGGTGCGCGCGCGCCAGTCGCTCGCGGGCGAGGGGCTGCAGGTGCTCGTCTACGCTCCCGACCAGCCCGACCTGTTCGCGCGGACCTGCGGCTACTTCGACCGGGCGGGCTTCTCGATCCTCGACGCGCGCATCCACACCGCCACCAACGGCTGCGCACTGGACACCTACCAGGTCGTCGCCACCTCGCAGCCGGGCCACTACCGAGAGCTCACGCACATGGTCGAGAGCGACCTGGCGCATGTGCTGGAGGCGAGCGCCCCGCTGCCCGAGCCCGCGCGCAAGCGCGTCTCGCGCCGCGTGCAGAGCTTTCCTGTGGCGCCCCGCGTCACGCTGCGGCCCGACGAGAAGGCCCAGCGCTGGCTGCTCAGCATCTCGGCGAGCGACCGCGCGGGCTTGTTGTACCTCGTGGCGCGCATCCTGGCCCGCCACCACCTCAGCGTGCAGTTGGCCAAAGTGAGCACGCTGGGCGAGCGCGTGGAAGACAGCTTCCTCGTGCAGGGGCCGGAGCTGCAGAACAACGCGCGGCAGATCCAGATCGAGACGGAGTTGCTGCAGGCGCTATCGAACTGAGGCGCCACGCAAGGCGTGGGAGGCGGGCTTGCGCGGCGCCGCCCGCAGGCCTATAACACCAAGGTGCAAGACCAGCAGCCACACCGAATGGAGGCGCGTATGTTCAAGCACATCCTCATCCCCACCGACGGCAGCGAATTGTCCGAATCCGCCATCCTCCGCGGTATGCGGCTGGCCCGCGAGGCCCGGGCAAAGGTGACCGCGCTCTATGCCATGCCGGAGTACCAGGTTCTGGCCTATGACGCGGGCATGATGGGCGATACACGCGAGTTCTTCGAGGCCCAGACCCGCGCACGCGCCGACACCATCCTGGAGCGGGCCAAGCGTGTGGCCGATCAGGAGGGCGTGCCCTGCGACCTCGTGGCGGTCGCCAACGACCACCCCTACGAAGCCATCATCCAGACCGCCCGCGAACGCGGCTGCGACCTGATCCTGATGGCCTCGCACGGCAGGCGTGGCATCAAGGGCTTCCTGCTCGGCAGCGAAACCCACAAGGTGCTCACGCACAGCAAGATCGCGGTGCTCGTGCACCGCTGAGGCTCAATCGTCCTCGGCAGCACTGATGCCGGGAAACAGCACATCGGTAAAGCCGAAACGGGTGAAATCGCGCACCCGCATCGGGTACAGCTTGCCAATCAGGTGGTCGCACTCGTGCTGCACCACGCGCGCATGGAAACCCTCGGCCACGCGGTCGATCGGATCGCCATAGGGGTCGAAGCCCTGGTAGCGAATGCGCGACCAGCGCGGCACCACGCCGCGCAGGCCCGGCACGGAGAGACAGCCCTCCCAGTCCTCCTCTTCCTCGGGCCCCTGCGGCGTGATCAGCGGGTTGATCAACACTGTGGGCGGCACGACAGGCCGGTCCGGATAGCGCGGATTGGGGTCGCTGGAGCCGAAGATCACGAGTTGCAGGTCCACCCCGATCTGCGGTGCGGCCAGGCCCGCCCCATTCACGGCGCGCATGGTGTCGAACATGTCGCGCACCAGCAGGTGCAGCTCGTCGGTATCGAAGGCGGTCACGGGCTGGGCCACGCGCAGCAGGCGCGCGTCACCCATTTTGAGGATGGTGTGGACGGTCATGGTT
>JASLFM010000126.1 GCA_030150585.1 Acidovorax sp. | reverse complement strand
GTGCAGGTGCTGCTGCTGTCCGGTGACCGGCCAGCCGCTGTGCGGCGGGTGGCTGCGCAGACCGGCATCGCCGAGGCCCATGGCGATTGCACGCCGCAGGGCAAGCTCGAACGCATGCGGGCCGCGCAGGCCCAGGGTCGCCATGTCGCCATGGTGGGCGACGGGCTCAACGACGGCCCCGTTCTCGCGGGCGCCCACGTGTCGTTCGCATTCGGGCGGGCGGTGCCGCTGGCGCAGTCGCGCTCGGATTTCGTGGTGCTCGGCAACGATTTGGCTCTGGTGCCACAGGCGCTGGTATTGGCGCGCCGCACGCTGCGCATCGTGCGCCAGAACCTTTGGTGGGCGGCAGGCTACAACGCGCTCACCGTGCCGCTGGCCGTGGCGGGCTGGATGCCTGCCTGGCTTGCGGGGCTGGGCATGGCGGCGAGTTCGCTGCTTGTAGTGCTCAATGCGGCGCGCCTGGCGCGCGCGCTGCCCGGCCTGTCTTCGCCATCCGGAGGCACAGCCCCGGCGGCATCTGCGCAACCTGTTTTGGAGATGGCCTGATGGACATCCTGTATTTGCTGATCCCCTTGTCCGTGGTGCTGGTGCTGATGATCCTCGCGGCCCTGTGGTGGGCCGTCTACCGCGGGCAGTTCGAGAGCGTGGAGCAGGAGGGGGAGCGCATTTTGAGAGACGGTTGACGTGCGTCAACGCCGGCTTGCCCGGACTCAAAGACACTTTCGCTGCAATCAAAGAGGTGCCCGATGGATTCTCCAAGTAAAAACGCTGCTGCGCACTACAACGACACTGTCGTGCGCCAGTTTTCTATCATGGCCGTGGTGTGGGGGGTGGTTGGCATGCTGGTGGGCGTATTCATCGCCGCCCAGCTTGCATGGCCCGAACTCAACTTCGGCATTCCCTGGCTGAGCTATGGCCGCCTGCGTCCCCTGCACACCAATGCAGTGATCTTCGCGTTCGGCGGTTGCGCGCTGTTCGCCACCAGCTACTACGTGGTGCAACGCACGGGCCAGGTCCGTCTCTTCGCGGGGCCACTGGCCTCCTTCACTTTCTGGGGCTGGCAGGCCGTCATCGTGGCCGCCGCGATCAGCCTGCCGCTGGGCTACACCACGGGCAAGGAATATGCCGAGCTGGAGTGGCCCATCGACATCCTGATTACGCTCGTCTGGGTGGCGTATGCCATTGTGTTTTTCGGCACGGTGGGCATGCGCAAAGTCCGGCATATCTATGTGGCCAACTGGTTCTTCGGCGCGTTCATTCTCGCCGTAGCGGTGCTGCACCTGGTCAACAGCGCTGAAGTGCCTGCTGGCTGGATGAAGAGCTACTCGGCTTACGCTGGCGTGCAGGATGCCATGGTGCAGTGGTGGTATGGCCACAATGCCGTGGGCTTCTTCCTGACGGCGGGCTTCCTGGGCATGATGTACTACTTCATCCCGAAGCAGGCTGGCCGCCCGGTGTACAGCTACCGCCTGTCCATCGTGCACTTCTGGGCCCTGATCTTCACGTACATGTGGGCAGGCCCCCACCACTTGCACTACACCGCGCTGCCTGACTGGACGCAGTCGGTGGGCATGGTGTTCTCGCTGATCCTTCTGGCGCCCAGCTGGGGCGGCATGATCAACGGCATCATGACGCTGTCGGGTGCATGGCACAAACTGCGCGACGACCCCATCCTGCGCTTCCTGATCGTGTCGTTGTCGTTCTACGGCATGTCCACGTTCGAAGGCCCGATGATGTCGATCAAGACCGTCAACGCGCTCTCTCACTACACCGACTGGACCGTGGGTCACGTGCACTCCGGCGCCCTGGGCTGGGTGGGTCTGATCACCATGGGCTCGCTGTACTACCTCGTGCCGCGCCTGTTCGGCCGGGAGAAGATGCACTCCGTCAAGGCGATCGAACTGCACTTCTGGATGGCCACCATCGGCATCGTGCTTTACATCGCCGCGATGTGGATCGCCGGTGTGATGCAGGGCCTGATGTGGCGCGCCGTGAACCCCGACGGTACGCTGACCTACACCTTCGTCGAGAGCGTGAAGGCCACCTATCCCTTCTACGTGATCCGCGTGGCGGGCGGCCTGCTGTATCTGGGCGGCATGGTGCTCATGGCCTGGAACGTTTGGATGACCGCGATTTCGGGCCGCTCGGTCAAGGTCGCCATCCCTGCCGTGAACCCGGCTCACGCCTGAACCCGAGGAGCCTTTGAATGTCCCAACATAACAACACTGCGACCGGTTTCTCCCACGAGAAGGTGGAAACCAGCAACTTCCTCATGATCGTGCTGATCCTGCTGGTGGTTGCGATCGGCGGCCTCGTTGAGATCGTGCCTCTGTTCTTCCAGAAGTCCACCACAGAGCCCGTCAAGGGTGTGCAGCCCTACACGGCGCTGCAGCTCGTGGGGCGCGATGTTTACCTGCGTGAGGGCTGCTACAACTGCCACTCGCAGATGATCCGCCCGTTCCGCGCCGAGACGCTGCGCTACGGCCACTATTCGGTGGCAGGCGAGTTCGTGTACGACCACCCATTCCAGTGGGGCTCCAAGCGCACCGGCCCCGACCTGCACCGCGTGGGGGGCAAGTACAGCGACGAGTGGCATCGCGTCCACCTCAACAATCCGCGCGATGTGGTGCCCGAGTCGAACATGCCTGCTTACCCGTGGCTCGAAAAGACCACCGTGGATCCGGCCGTCGTGGCGCCGCGCATGAAGGCGCTGCGGACCGTGGGCGTGCCCTACACCGATGAGCAGATCAGCGGTGGCGCCGAGGAGGTCAAGGGCAAGAGCGAGCTCGACGCCCTGGTGGCCTACCTGCAGGTCATGGGCCGCGCGCTCAAGTAAGGAGAAAGCACCATGGACATCACCACCATGCGCATCGTGGCCACGCTGGCCTCCTTCGCTTGCTTCGTGGGCATCTGGGTGTGGGCGTTTTCGCGCCGCAACCGGGCCCGTTTCGATGAGGCGGCGCAGCTGCCTTTCGAGCAGGAATGATCTCAATCAGAACGAGAACACCCCATGAGTGACTTCACCACTAACTTCTGGTCGGTCTATGTGACCGCGCTGACCATCGTCGGCATCGTGGGCTGCCTGCTGCTGCTGTGGATCACGGCACGCAAGAAGGTGGCTGCCACGGCCGACAACACCACGGGCCACGTCTGGGACGAGGACCTGATGGAGATGAACAACCCCATGCCGCGCTGGTGGATGTGGCTGTTCGTTATCACCATCGTTTTCGGCCTGGCCTACCTGGCTGCCTACCCGGGCCTGGGCAAGTTTGCAGGCCAGCTGGGCTGGACCCAGCTGGGTCAGTACCAGGCCGAGGTGAACAAGGCCAACGCTGAACTGGAACCCCTGTATGCGCGCTTCACGAACATGAAGCCCGAGGACATGGCAGGCGACGCCCAGGCCATGGCCATCGGCGAGCGCCTGTTCATGAACAACTGCGCACAGTGCCATGGCTCTGACGCCCGCGGCAGCAAGGGCTTCCCGAACCTGACGGACGGTGACTGGCTGCACGGTGGCACGCCCGATAAGATCCACGAGACGATTGCGAAGGGCCGTATCGGCGTTATGCCTCCCATGGCGGCGGCGGTTGGTTCGCCCGAGGACGTGCGCAATCTCGCGCAGTACGTGCTGAGCCTCTCCGGCAGCCCCCATGACTCGTTGCGCGCCTCGCTGGGCAAGTCCAAGTTCATGGCCTGTGCTGCCTGCCACGGCATGGATGGCAAGGGCAACCAGGCGCTGGGCGCGCCCAACCTGACCGATGACATCTGGCTGCATGGCTGGGGCGAGGCCGCGATCGTTGCGATGATCAACAACGGCAAGACCAACCAGATGCCGGCGCAGGAAGGCCGGCTCACCGATGCACAGATCAACGTGCTGACGGCTTACGTCTGGGGTCTGTCGAACAAGCCGGGCGCTGCCCGCTGAAGAACCGAGGCGGCGCCATTGCGCCGCCTTCTTCCTTGGTGCTTCTCCCCCACGATAGCAAAGACCGCCCATGACGCCCCCCAACGGGAATCCCCGCAAGGTCATCCCGATCGCCCCGAGTCCGGAGGGCGACATTGTCTCGTTCTACGAGTCCCAGAAGAAGATCTACCCGCGCTCCATCAGCGGGGTGTTCGCGCGCTGGCGCTGGGCGCTGGTCTTCCTCACG
>JASLFM010000057.1 GCA_030150585.1 Acidovorax sp. | reverse complement strand
CTTGCCGCGCACCTCGCGGGCCTTGTCAGCCTCGGCGAAAGCGCCCACCTGCACGATGAAGCGCTGGTCCTCAGCCGCCTTGGCGGCGGGCTGAGCGTCGGGAGAGCGCCCTTCAAGGAGCGCGCGCGCGCGGGCCGCATCGTCGGTGCGTGCCGGTGCCGGAGCAGGTTTGGGCTCGGGCTTGGGCTCGGGTTTGCGTTCTGGCTTAGCTTCTGGCTTAGCCTCTGGCTTGATGGCCACAGGCTTGGGCTCCGGCTTCGGTTCGGTCTTGGGAGCCTGCGCCGGCGCCGCTGCGGGCCTGGCCGCAGGGCCGGCGGATGCCACCACCTCTTCCCCGTCCGCCAGCCCGCCCGCCACGCCGGGCGCAGGGGGCACCGCGGCAACGGGTGCCTGGACGGGCGCTGCACTGCCGGGCACCACCAGGGGGGGCGTCTTGTTCCGGTCAGGAATCTCGATGGGAATGTCCACGGGGATGGGGCGCGGCTGCGTATCGAAGAGCAGCGGGAACCCCACCACCCCCAGCAGCACCAGCACGGCCGCTCCGATCAGGCGGTGGCGTGCACGCCGGCGCATGACCTCAATGCTCTCAGCCTGGGCCTGGGGTGCACGCGAACGCTTGGCGGGCTTGCCGCCCTGCTCCTTCTGGCCGGGCCAAGGAAACTTGAAAAATGCCATGAAGAGTATGGACTCAGTGCGGACTCGTCAGTCAAGAGCCCAAATGCTTGGCGTGCAGCCGGGGCGTTCCGTTCTTCAGGACGCCACCCACCGTGTAGAACGAGCCAAAGACGACAATTCTATCAGCCGGGTCTGCCGCAGCGACGGCAGCCTGCAGGGCCTGTTCGGGGCTGTCGTGCACGCTTGTCGCCACCTCGCGGCGCCCGCCCGCAACGATCTGCAGCGCATTCCATTTCTGCTGCAGAGCCACAGCGGCTTCGGCACGCGGCGTGGGCAGATCTGTGAAATACCAGCGGTCCACCACGGGGCCGATCTTGGCCAGCATGGGCGCCAGGTCTTTGTCGGCCATGGCGCCGAAGACCGCGTGCGTGGTAGGGAAGAAGCCCATCGCATCGAGGTTGGCCGTGAGTGCCGCCACCGAATGCGGGTTGTGCGCCACGTCGAGCACCAGCGTGGGCTGGCCCGGCACGATCTGAAAGCGCCCGGGCAGCTCCACCATGCCCAGCCCGGTGCGCACGGCCTGCGCCGTGATCGGCAGGCGTTCGCGCAGCGCCTCCAGCGCCGCCAGCGCACCCGAGGCGTTCACGAGCTGGTTGGCGCCGCGCAGCGCCGGGTAGGCCAACCCCGCGTAGCGACGGCCCCGCCCCGCCCAGGCCCATTGCTGCTTGTCGCCCGAGAAATTGAAGTCGTGCCCGAAGCGCCAGAGATCGGCACCAATCTCCAGCGCATGGTCGATCACGCTCTGCGGGGCCATGGGATCGCCCACGATCACGGGCCGCCCCGTGCGCATGATGCCGGCCTTCTCGCGGCCGATGTTCTCGCGGTCGGGGCCGAGGAATTCGGTGTGGTCGATGTCGATGCTCGTGATGACTGCGCAATCGGTGTCAATGACGTTCGTGGCATCGAGCCGCCCGCCCAGGCCCACCTCGAGGATGGCGAGGTCGAGCCGCGCCTGGCTCATGCAGCGCAGGATGGCCAGCGTGGTGAACTCGAAGTAGGTCAACGAAATCTCCTGCCCCCCCTGCACGCGCGCCTGCTCCACGGCCTCGAAATGGAGCAGCAATTCCTCGGGCTTCACGATCTCGCCGTGGATGCGGCAGCGCTCCTCGAAGTGCACGAGGTGGGGCGACGTGTAGACCCCCGTGCGGTAGCCGGCCTGCAGGGCCACGGCCTCGATCATGGCGCAGGTCGAGCCCTTGCCATTGGTGCCGGCCACGGTGACCACGGGGCAGGTGAAGGCGAGGCCCATGCGCAGGGCCACCTCGCGCACGCGGTCCAGGCCCATGTCGATGTTCTTGGGGTGCAGGCGCTCGCAATGGCCGAGCCAGCCATCGAGGGTGTCGAATCGGGTGTTGTGCATACGGATTTGGATTGTCGCCGAGCAGGACCTCGCGCATCATGGCGGGCATGAGTAACACCATCACCGTTTACGGCATTCCCAATTGCGACACCGTGAAAAAGGCCCGCGCCTGGCTGACCGAACAAGGCGTGGCCTACCAGTTCCACGACTTCAAGAAGCAAGGCGTGCCCGCCGATCGCCTGCCCGCCTGGATCGCTGCCGTGGGCTGGGAGAAGCTCGTGAACCGCCAGGGCACGACCTGGCGCAAGCTCGACCCCGCCACGCAGGCCGCCGTGCGCGACGCGGCCAGTGCCGTCGCCCTGATGGCGGAGCAGCCCAGCGTGATCAAGCGCCCCGTGGTCGAGTGGACCTCGGGCACTACCACCGTGGGCTTCGATGCCGCGCGCTGGAGTGAACTCCTCTAAGGCATCCGGATCCGAGATTCGGAGCGGACCGAAAACCGGCGGGAATGGGCAATGCGTCACGGGGCTTTACCTAGTTTTACGCGGCTTGCCTGCCCCCTTGGTGCGCAGGTCCTAAACTTTTTCGGCAGTTGGCGCGTTATAGCCAGACCGAAAGGAGTTCCTCCATGAAAAAGATTGTGCTGTTGACCATTCTGGCGGGCGTGGCCGGCGCGGCCTGCGCCCAGGAGCAAGGCCGGGTGCTGTCATCCACACCCATCATTCAGCAGGTGGCTGTACCCCGCCAGGTGTGCGGCAACGAGACTGTGTACGCGGGCTCGCCCAACACCGGCGCGGGCGCCGTGATGGGCGCCATCGCGGGTGGCGCCATGGGCAATGCCGTCGGCGGCGGCAGCGGCCGCGCAGCCGCCACCGCCCTGGGCGTGATCGGCGGCGCCCTCCTGGGCAACCAGATCGAGGGCAACGGCGCGCCGCGCTACCAGAACGTGCAGCGCTGCTCCACCGAGACGTACTACGAGAACCGCACCGTGGGCTACAACGTCACCTACGAATATGCGGGCCGCCAGTACAGCACGCAGACCAGCCACGACCCGGGCCGCTGGATTCCGCTGAGCGTGCAGCCCCTTACCGGCAATTACGGCGGGCAGGTTTATTCGAGCGGCCAGATCAACTACGACGCCCAGGGCGCGGGCTACGCACAGCCCGGCGTGGTGCAAACCTACCCGGTGCAGCCGCCCCCGGCCTACATCGCCACGCCGCCTGTGACGATCGAGTACAACTCCTACCCGGGCTACTACCACCGCCCCTACTGGCGCTGAGCCGCACCTGCAAGAGCCCTGCAGGGCTCTTTTCTTTTGCCTGGCCGAAGCGCGCCCTAGAATGGTGGGTTCTGTCCCCCCTACCGCACCCGCATTCCATGACCACCGCAAGAATCGACGGCGTCGCCGTCACCACCCAGGCCAACGTGTACTTCGACGGCAAGTGCGTGAGCCACGGCATCACCTACCCCGACGGCACCAAGAAGTCGGTGGGCGTGATCCTGCCCGCCACGCTGACCTTCAACACCGGCGCCCCGGAAATCATG
>JASLFM010000022.1 GCA_030150585.1 Acidovorax sp. | reverse complement strand
GGGCACGCCCACGAACATCATGGCCAGGAAGGCCACGAACAGCAGGGTGGCGATCATGCTTGGAAGTCCCCGTGGTGGTTTTCCGGCGGCGCCTGGCGGCCGCGGCGGATGAACAGGCCGACGGCGCGCCAGGTGATGAGCGCCGAGAACACGGGTAGCCACACCGAGTACCACCACTGCGGCACGCCGATGCCGGGCGAGGTTTCCTCGAAGCGGAAGTCGTCCCACACCACGCCCACGCTGAGCACGGCGATGGCGCCGAACAGCAGCGCCACCATGAGCGCGCCGAAGCGTGCGAGCGCCTGGCGGCGGCGCGCGGAGCCGCCTTCGGCGAACCACTCGATGCGGATGTGCACGTCGCGCGCCACGGCGGCCGAGCCGGCCACCATGGCCAGCAGGATCATGAGGAACACGGAAATCTCCTCCGTCCATGCGAAGGAGGAATTGGTGAAGTAGCGCACCAGCACATTGGCGAAGGTGATGAGCGCGAGCAGCGCCATCACGATGACGGTGAGCCAGTCTTCCAGACGCAGCGAGCGGGGCTCGTCAGCTCCGGGTGCACCGACGGAGGGCGCATCGTCGTGCGGCACAGGGGGAGGGGTGGATGGCATGGACGCAGGGAATCAGAAGAACAAACATGGCAATGCAGTCTCTCTGCCCGGCGGTGTTGTGCAACCTGGGGCTGGAAACGAAGGCACCCGGTCGGTGCGGCTCGTCATTATGCGGCCCGTTACTAAGCGTGCACATGGTGCATGCCCGGAGGAGGGGGGATGGCGGCGCGCGGATAATCGGCCCATGGAAACCAAGTGGCTCGAGGACTTCGTCAGCCTCGCCGAAACGCGCAGCTTCAGCCGGTCGGCCCAGTTGCGCCACGTCACCCAGCCGGCGTTCTCGCGGCGCATCCAGGCCCTGGAGGCCTGGGCCGGAGCCGACCTCGTGGACCGCAGCTCCTACCCCACGCGGCTCACGCCCGCGGGCAAGACGCTGTACGACCAGGCGCTCGAGATGCTGCAGGCGTTGCAGAACACGCGCGCCATGCTGCGGGCCCACACCACCACGGGCAAGGACGTGATCGCCTTCGCCGTGCCGCACACGCTCGCGTTCACGTTCTTCCCCGCCTGGGTGTCGAGCCTGCACGAGCAGTTCGGCCCCTTCAAGAGCCGCCTCATCGCGCTCAATGTGCACGATGCCGTGATGCGCCTTGTCGAGGGCGGCTGCGACCTGCTGATCGCCTACCACCACCCCTCGCAGCCGTTCCAGCTCGATGCGGACCGCTACGAGATGGTGAGCCTGGGGCAGGAGGCGCTCGCGCCCTACGCCAAGCCCGATGCGAACGGGCAGCCGATCTACCGCCTGCCGGGGCGCGCGGGCGACCCGCTGCCCTACCTGGGCTACGCGCCGGGCGCCTACCTGGGCCGCCTCACCGACCTGATCCTCAAGGAGTCGGGTACGCCGATCCACCTGGACCGGGTCTACGAGACCGACATGGCCGAGGGGCTCAAGGCCATGGCGCTCGAAGGGCACGGCCTCGCCTTCCTGCCGCACAGCGCCGTGCGCAGGGAGCTGCGCGCGCGCAAGCTGGTGAGCGCAGCCCCCCCCGAGCTGCAGGGGCTGCAGATGGTCATGGATGTACGCGCCTACCGCGAGAAGCCTGCCGGCAAAGAGGCACCCAAGGGCACGGCCCAGGCGCTCTGGGCCTTCCTGCAGGAGCATGGTGGCCCATGCCTAGGGTAAATACGGACATAAAAAATGTGCATGATTGCGCCCGCAATCGGCATTGGAGTTCTGCAGGGCGCACACGTACAGTCTGCGCCGTGCCCTCTGTGGCGGCTCGTTGACCGGCCCCCTGGCGGCACGGCCCTTTCCCGGTATGCCCTGGTGGGCGCAGAATTTGCTTGGGATCGGACCTCTCTTCACGGAACCATCGTATGAAACATCAGCACCGGAACATGGCATGGGGGCTCGCGCTCCTGTGCTGCGCCGCAGGCGCCAGCGCGCAGGGGGTTCTCGAGCGCGTGGCCGCGGGGGGCAAGCTGGTGATCGCGCACCGCGAGTCTTCGGTGCCGTTCTCGTACGTGGAGGGTGGCAAGGCGATCGGCTACGCCGTGGACCTGTGCCTGCGCCTGGCCGAGGTGGTGCGCAAGAAGACAGGCATGAAGGACATGGCCGTCGAGTTCCTGCAGGTCACGCCCGCCAACCGCGTGGACATGGTGGCTCAGGGCAAGGCCGACCTGGAGTGCGGCTCCACGACCAACAACGCCGAGCGCCGCGAGAAGGTGGCGTTCACGATCCCTCACTTCATCACCGGTGCGCGCCTGCTGGTACGGGCGTCGAGCAACATCGACCGCATGGAAGACCTTGCGGGCAAGAAGCTGGTCTCCACCAAGGGCACGACGCCCCTCAAGGCTGCCGACCAGGCCAACCGCGAACGGCTCATGGGCATCACCCTGCTGGAGGCGCCCGACCACGCGCGCGCCGTCGAGATGGTGGAAAAAGGCGAGGCCGACGCCTTCGTGATGGACGATGTGCTGCTCTACGGACTGGCCTCCAGCCGCCCGGACCCCAAAGCACTCAAAGTGGTGGGCCGCTTCGTGACCACCGAGCCGCTCGCGATCATGCTGCCCAAGAACGATCCGGCGTTCAAAAAGCTCGTGGACGAGGAAATGCGCCGCCTGATCACCAGCCGCGAGATCTACCCCATCTACGACAAATGGTTCGCCCAGCCCATTCCCCCCCATGGAAAAGCGCTGAACCTTCCGGTGAGCTACCTGCTGCGGGACTTCTGGAAATACCCTACGGATCAGGTCCCCTTCTGAGGCCATAGCCCTGCACAATGATGTTTCGCATGGAATTCGCCATGCTGGCAAACGCCGCGCTGCGAATCCCTAAAATCCTTCCCTTCCGCTTCACCCATAAGGAGTTTGTATGAAGAAGCAATTGCTGGCGGTTGCCGTGACCGCCCTGGCCGTGACTGGCGCATTCGCGCAGGCAGGCGACACCCTTGCCAAGATCAAGGCATCGGGCAGCGTCACCTTGGGTGTGCGTGAATCGTCGGGCCTGGGCTATACCCTGGGCAATGGCAAGTACGTCGGCTTCCACACCGAAATGGGCGAGCACATTCTGGCGGACATCCAGAAGCAGCTTGGCCTGGCGAAGCTGGACATCAAGTACCAGCCCGTCACCTCGCAAAACCGCATTCCGCTCGTGACCAATGGCACGGTGGACATCGAGTGCGGCTCCACGACCAACAGCGCCGCCCGCCAGAAGGAAGTGGCTTTCGCGGTGACCACCTACGTCGAGGAAGTGCGCATCGCCGTGAACGCCAAGTCGGGCATCACCGGCATCAAGGACCTGAACGGCAAGACCATCGTGACCACGACGGGTACCACCTCGGTGCAGACCCTGCGCAAGAACAAGCGTGCCGAAGGCCTGAACTTCAAGGAAGTCATGGGCAAGGACCATGCCGACAGCTTCCTGATGCTGGAAACCGGCCGTGCCGACGCCTTCATCATGGACGGCTCCATCCTGGCCGCCAACATTTCCAAGTCCAAGAACCCCAGCGACTACAAGATCGTGGGCGAAGTCCTGTCGGTGGAGCCCATCGCCTGCATGCTGCGCAAGGACGACCCCGCCTTCAAGAAGGCCGTGGACGATTCCATCAAGCGCCAGATCGCCGATGGCTCGCTGGCCAAGCTCTATGACAAGTGGTTCATGCAGCCCATCCCGCCGGCCAACGTGAAGATCGGTCTGCCGCTGTCCGAAGCCACGAAGGAAGCCTGGGCCCATCCGAACGACAAGCCCATGGAAGCTTACGAAACCAAGTAAGCACCTCGCCTGTGCCGCCCCTTCTGCCCAGCGGTCGGAAGGGGCGTTTTTTGTTGCGCGGCGGGCGCGGGCTCGCCGTGCGACGCGGACTTTGAATAAAGGGGTACTCGTATGAGTTGGGAATGGCAGGTGTTCTGCCAGGACACCATTACCCAAGAGGTGGGGCAAAGCTGCTTCGGCAAGAACGGCGATATCACCTACCTGGACTGGATGCTGTCGGCCTGGGGCTGGACGGTGTCCGTTTCGCTGCTGTCGCTGGCCATCGCGCTGGTGGTCGGCTCCTTGATTGGCACCTTGCGCACGCTGCCCGACAGGCCATGGATCGTGCGTCTGGGCAACGCCTGGGTGGAACTGTTTCGCAACATTCCGCTGCTGGTCCATATCTTCGTCTGGTACCACGTGGTGCCCGCCATCTTCCCGGCGATGAAGTCGCTGCCGGGTTTCGTTCTCGTGGTTTTCGCCCTGGGCTTCTTCACGTCGGCGCGTATCGCCGAGCAGGTGCGCTCGGGCATCCAGGCGCTGCCGCGCGGCCAGCGCTACGCGGGCATGGCGCTGGGCTTCACCACGTTCCAGTACTACCGCTACGTGCTGCTGCCCATGGCGTTCCGCATCATCATCCCGCCGCTCACCAGCGAGACGATGAACATCTTCAAGAACTCGTCGGTGGCGTTCGCCGTTTCGGTGGCCGAACTCACCATGTTCGCCATGCAGGCGCAGGAAGAAACCGCGCGCGGCGTCGAGGTCTACCTGGCCGTCACCGTGCTCTACGTGATCTCGGCCTTCGCCATCAACCGCATCATGGCCTTCATCGAGAAACGCTCCCGCGTGCCGGGCCTGATTGCTGCCGGCGGGGGAGGGCACTGACATGAACCTGAACATCGACTGGTCCTTCTTCTCCTGGGACCTCATCAGCAACTTCGTGGTCAAGGGGCTGGGCTTCAGTCTCATGCTCACCATCATCGCCACCTTGGGCGGTGTGCTCTTCGGCACGTTGCTCGCCCTCATGCGCCTGTCGGGGAAGAAGTGGCTGGATGTTCCTGCCACCATCTACGTCAACGGCATGCGCTCCATTCCGCTGGTGATGGTGATCCTGTGGTTCTTCCTGCTCGTGCCCATGATCATCGGCCGTCCCATCGGCGCTGAGGTTTCGGCCATCATCACCTTCGTGGCATTCGAGGCAGCGTACTTCAGCGAAATCATGCGCGCCGGCATCCAGTCCATCCCGCGCGGCCAGGTCTTCGCGGGCCAGGCGCTGGGCATGACCTATGGCCAGAACATGAAGCTCGTGGTGCTGCCGCAGGCGTTCCGCAACATGCTGCCGGTGCTGCTCACGCAGACCATCATCCTGTTCCAGGATACTTCGCTGGTTTATGCCATCGGCGCCTACGACATGCTCAAGGGGTTCGAGATCGCGGGCAAGAATTTCGGCCGCCCCATTGAGGCCTACCTGGCTGCCGCCGTGGCCTATTTCATCATCTGCTACGCGCTGTCCTGGGCCGTGAAGCGCCTGCACAAGAAGATCGCCATCATCCGCTGATCCGGAGAGAAACATGAGCCAAATGATCGAACTGAAGAACGTCTCCAAGTGGTACGGCAGCTTCCAGGTGCTGAACGACTGCTCCACCAGCATCAGCAAGGGCGAGGTGGTCGTGGTCTGCGGGCCCTCGGGCTCGGGCAAGTCCACGCTCATCAAGACCATCAACGCGCTGGAGCCCGTGCAGAAGGGCGAGATCTGGGTGGACGGCACGGCCATCCACGATCCCAAGACCAACCTGCCCAAGCTGCGCAGCCGCGTGGGCATGGTGTTCCAGCACTTCGAGCTGTTCCCGCACCTGTCGGTGACGGACAACCTCACCATCGCGCAGATCAAGGTGCTGGGCCGCAGCGCCGACGACGCCAAGAAGCGCGGCCTGAAGATGCT
>JASLFM010000513.1 GCA_030150585.1 Acidovorax sp. | reverse complement strand
GCCAAGGCCCTCGGCGCCGGCGGCCATGCGCCGTGGCACACGCAAAACGAGGTGCGCTCGGTCATCGACGAGCCGCGCTCCAACGACCCCCACGCAGACCAGCTGCGCAACCCCATGACCCAGAAAGGAAGCGCCAATGAGCCTCCTCCAGCTCCCTGAAATTCGGGCAGACCACCGCCTGGCCGCCACGCAGTTCGACGCCCGCCCCGATGCCCTGGAGCGCTGGCGCCCCGAGATCCGCGCCGCGCAAGAGGCCGACAACGCCATCACCATCTACGACGCCATCGGCGAGAACTGGGACGGTACCGGCGTCACGGCCAAACGCATCGGCGCCGCCCTGCGCGCCATCGGTGCGGGCAACGATGTGTCGGTCAACGTCAACAGCCCGGGCGGCAGCTTCTTCGAGGGCGTGGCCATCTACAACCTGCTGCGCCAGCACCAGGGCAAGGTCACCGTCAACGTGGTGGGCCTGGCGGCATCGGCGGCCAGCGTCATCGCCATGGCGGGCGACGAGATCCTGATGGGCGACGGCGCGTTCCTCATGGTGCACAACGCCTGGGCTGTGGCCATGGGCAACCGGCACGACCTGGCCGATGCCGCCGCGCAGCTGGAGCCCTTCGACGCCGCCATGGCCGCCGTCTACGCGGCGCGCGCCGGCATCAGCACGTCCAAGGCCGCCGCGCTCATGGACCAGGAAACCTGGATGGGCGCCCACCAGGCCGTGAAAGACGGCTTTGCCACCGGCCTGATGCCAGGCAAGTCCATCACCCAGGACGCCAGCGCGCACATCGAGCGCAAGACGCTGGCGTTGATCGAGGCCTCCATGGCGCGCGCGGGACACTCCCGCAGCGTGCGCCGCGAGGCCTTCAAGGCCCTGTTCTCCGGGGGCACGCCGGGCGCTGCCACCACCCCTGCCATGCCGAGCGCTGGCAACGACTTTGCAGCCTCGCTGCATTCCCTCACTGCCACTCTGAAAGGCTGAACATGAAACGCACCCACATCTCCCTCGCGGCCGTCGTCGCGCTCTCGTGCCTGGCCGCTGCCAGCGCCTATGCCACCGCCATCGACAAGGTGGCCCAGTTGGCGGCCGCCAAGCCTGTGCAGCGCGGCCTGCTCGCCGTGCGCGCCGACACGCCGCCCACGGCCGCCGAAGTGAAAGCCGCCATCGACGCGCTGAACACGGCCTTCGCCACCTTCAAGTCCGAGCACGCGCAGCAGCTCGCCGATGTGCAAAAGGGCAACGCCGATGCTCTGCAGGCCCTGAAGGTTGACCGCATCAACGCAGACATTGGCGCCCTGCAGCGCACGGTGGACGAGCTGAACCTCAAGCTCGCCGCAGGCCAGATGCAGGCAGGCGGCGCCAAGGGCCCGAAAGATGCGGAGTATTCCTCCGCCTTCGCCGCGCACTTCAAGAAGGGCGACGTGAACGCGGCCCTCAACAAGGGCACCGCCTCGGAAGGCGGCTACCTGGCTCCGGTGGAGTGGGACCGCACCATCACCGATCGCCTGATCAAGGTCTCGCCCATGCGCTCCATCTGCGCGGTGCAGACCATCTCGACCGCGGGTTTCACCAAGCTCTTCAACAACCGCGGCACTACCTCCGGCTGGGTGGGTGAGGCCGCCGCGCGCCCGCAGACCAACACGCCCGGCTTCAGCCCGCTCACCTACACCACGGGCGAGATCTACGCCAACCCGGCCGCCACGCAGCAGCTGCTCGACGATGCTCAGATCGACCTCGAAGCCTGGCTGGCCAGCGAGGTGGAGACCGAGTTCGCCTTCCAGGAAGGCATGGCCTTCCTTTCCGGAAGCGGCACGAACAAGCCCATGGGACTGCTGACCTACGTGACGGGCGGCACCAATGAGGCGGCCCACCCCTGGGGCGACATCAAGCTCGTGAAATCGGGCGCGGCCGCGGCCATCACGTCGGACAGCATCGTAGATCTGATCTATGCGCTGCCCAGCGAATACACCGCCAACGCCAGCTTCGTGCTCAACCGTACCACCCAGGGCGTGATCCGCAAGCTCAAGGATGGCCAAGGCAACTACCTGTGGCAGCCCTCCTTCGTGGCGGGCCAGCCGGCCACGATCGCGGGCTACCCCGCAACCGAGATGGCTGGTATGCCCGACGTTGCGGCCAACGCTACGCCGGTGCTGTTCGGCGACTTCAAGCGCGGCTACCTGATCGTGGACCGCGCGGGCGTGCGCGTGCTGCGTGACCCGTTCACCAACAAGCCCTTCGTGCAGTTCTACACCACGAAGCGCGTGGGTGGCGGCCTGTTGAACCCCGACGTGCTCAAGGGCATGAAGATTGCCGCCTAAGGAGCAGCGCCCATGAAGTTCCACCAGACTTTCAAGGGCGTGCCCGACGGGGAGATCTACCCCGTCGAGTACCAGCCCGGCGACGAATGCCTGCCGGAGCTCGAAGGCGCCGCGCGAATCTATAGCTTGTTGGACCTCGGCGGCAACTCGCCGCCGCCGCCGCCCGAGCCCGAGCCCGAGCCCGAGCCCGAGCCCGAGCCCGAGCCCGAGCCCGAGCCCGAGCCCGAGCCCGAGCCCGAGCCCGAGCCCGAGCCCGAGCCCGAGCCCGAGCCCGAGCCCGCTGCAGACCCTGCCCCTGCACCCAAAGTTCCTTCAACAGGCCGACGCGCGCGGAGCTAGACCATGCTGGTGACGTTGCCCGAAGCACTGGCGCACCTTCGCGCGGATCCAGGGGTGGAGGATGCTCTGGTCACGCTCTACCTGGGCGCGGCGGAGCAGTCCGCTCGGGACTTCCTCAACCGCAGCGTGTTCGCCGACCAGGCCGAGCTTGATGCGGCCGTAACCGCTGGCACGGCGGGCAGCTACCCCATGGTGGTCAACTTCGCGGTTAAGGCCGCCATCCTGCTGCTGTTGGGCAGCCTGTACACCAACCGCGAAGAAGTTGCGCCCGGCACCAGCCTGGCGCAACTTCCACTCGGCGCACGCTCGCTGCTGCGGCCGTATCGCATGCATCCGGGGTTTTGACATGCTGCGCGCAGGCGAACTCAATCGCCGCCTCACCCTGCAGCGGCAGGATGTGACGCGCGGCAGCTCTGGCGGCATCGAGAAACGGTGGTCGGATATCGCGGTCAACATTGCTTGTGCCGTGCGCGAGTTGAGCGGCAACGAGCGCCAGTCCAGCAGCGCCGGCGGCAAGGTAGCGGTTGCGCGCACCGAATTCACTATTCGGTGGCGTCCGGGTGTTGTGGCTCAGATGCGTGCGCTCTACGGCGGCCGAATCTACGACATACAGCACGTCAGCGACTTCAAGGCGCGGCGTGAATTCCTCATCCTCACTTGCGATACGGGGCTCAACGATGGCTGACCGCGAAATCATCGGCATCGGCAGCATGCGCGCCAACTTCGAGGGCCTGCGCAGCGACATGCGCAAGCGCACTGGGCGGCGCATGGTGGCTGCGGGCGGTGCGGTGCTCAAGCGCATCGCCAAGGCCATTGCGCAGGCCAACGGCTCGCGCCGTACCGGGGCGATGATCAAGAACATCGCCATCAAGCGAGAGCCGCAGGCCCCGCCCGACACCGAGCAGTACAACCTCGGCGTGCGGCACGGCCGCGACCTGTCCAAGAAGCAGAAGGCCAAGGGCACGCGCCTGGCGGTCACGGGCAAGGGCCGCATCGTCAAGCGCTACGAGGACGATCCGTACTACTGGCGCTGGGTGGAGCAGGGCCACAAGATCGTTCCGCGCCAGGCTGCAGGCGGCGGAAAGCAGAGCCTGCGCAAGCGCAGGAAGGCCGCTACCGGATCGGTCCCCGCCAAGCCCTTCATCGGCCCCGCGCTCACGCAGGGCAGGGGCGAGGCCATAAACGCCATGGGCGATGCGCTGCAGAAGGACATTGCAAAGGTGCTCGACAAATGACCGTGCACGAACTGCTCACCGCCGCGCTGTCGGCCGTGCTGCCCAACTCGTGGGCCATCGAGCTACCCCCCGCGCCTGTGTGGCCCGCCATTGTGTTCGACGTGGACAGCGAGCCCGAGGACGCATGGTGCATGGGCGGCGGCTACACCCGGCACGACGTGCATGTCGTCGTGCTCTCCCGCTCGCTCGACGCGCTCGACGCGCTGCTACCCCTGGCTGGCCCGTGTGCCCTGCGCACGGCGCTGGAGGCGCTGGAGCCCTACCAGTACGAGGACT
>JASLFM010000468.1 GCA_030150585.1 Acidovorax sp. | reverse complement strand
GGCCTGGTAGAGGTAGTCGGCGTTGCCCTGCGGGGCCTGGCGCAGCAGGTTTTCCAGGCGCAGTGCCACACGGGGCAGCAACGCGTCTTCAAGCAAGCGGTTATAGGCCTGCCGGCCACCGGCCTCGAGCTTGTCGCCCTGGTACAGCCCCCAGCGGTACGACCAGGGCACCGCGGCGGGGGGGAACGACTCGCTCCAGGCCACCGTGCGCGCCTGGTTGAGCAGCGGCAGCAGCGCTGCCACGTCGTCGCTGGGGGCGGCGGGCACCTTCTGCGTCTCGGCCGCTAGCGCCTGGGCCTTGTCGCCCACTTCGCCGATGTAGCGCAGGTTGTTGCCATAGCTGACCCAGGGCGACCAGGCGATGTTGGCGCCCACGAACAGCAGCGCGCAGGCGCCCAGCCCTGCCCAGCGCAGCGCCACCGTGCGCCGCTCGGCCGCGACGTTGCGCCCCGCGATGAAGGGTTCAGGGAAGACGACCTGCCGCAGCAGGTCCTGCAGGAAAAAGCTCTTGCCCGTGCCGCCGCCCGGCGCGGCTGCGCCCTCGCTCGTAACCTTGCTCGGAACATGGAAAGTGCGCTGCATGGCGCCGAGCACGCGGTCGAAAGGCGTGCCCTCCTGCGTGCCCGAGGTGAAGTACACACCGCGCAGCAGCGGCTGCTCGTTGAACTTGGATTCGCTGAACACCTCGGCCAGCAGCCGCCCCAGCACCTCGCGCAACCCATGGAACTGCTGCGGCAGCGCATAGGCCAGCGCGCGCCGCGACAGGTCAGGCTCGGCCAGCAGCCGCTCGTGCATGCCGTCGTCGAGCCGGCGCTTGAGCAGGTCGAACTCGCGCTCGAAATGCTCGCGCAGGTTGGCCACGCCCGGCTGGCGCGCGTCGTAGGGCAGCGTGAAGCCCCAGACCTGCGCGCGCTCCTCGCGCCCGAGGTTCAGGAAATACTCAGAGAAGCCCGAGAGCAGGTCGGTCTTGGTCACCAGCACATACACCGGCAACTGCACGCCCAGCCCCTCGCGCAGCTCGGCCAAGCGCGCCTTCAGGGCCGCCGCATGCTGCTGGCGCTCCTGCGCGTTCATCTGCAGCAGGTCCGGCACCGAGAGCGTGAGGAGCACGCCGTTGAGCGGCTGGCGGGGCCGGAAGCGCCGCAGCAGGCCCAGAAAGCCCTGCCACTCGGCCTTGTCCACGGCGGTGTTGCTTTCCTGGGTGGTGTAGCGCCCTGCGGTGTCGATCAGCACGGCCTCGTTGGTGAACCACCAGTCGCGGTTGCGCGTGCCGCCCACACCGCGGATTGCGGCCTTGCCGAACTGCTCGGCCAGCGGAAAGCTCAGCCCGGCATTGACCAGGGCCGTGGTCTTGCCCGACCCTGGCGCGCCGATGAAGGCGTACCACGGCAACTGGTACACGTACTGGCGCGACAGGCCCGCGAGCCAGCCGCCGTTCTGCTCTCCGCCCAGGCGTGCCTTCTTGAGCACCTCGGTGGCCTGCTTGAAGCGGCGGCCGAGTTCGGCCACTTCTTCCTGGCCTGCGGGGCCCTGGGTTCCGGCCTGGCTCTGCTGCAGCTTGGCGAGCTGGTTGAGCAGCGCGCCGTTGAGCGAGCGCTGGCGCCACCAGCGCACGAGCTGCTTGAGCAGCCACACGCACCAGATCGCGCCGATTACCAGCCACCGCACCCAGGCGGGCCCGAGCGGGTGGGCCTGCGCCTCGGAGAACGAAACGGCCAGCAGCGGCCCCGCAAACCAGATCAGCAGCGACAGCAGCACCAGAAGCAGCAGCGCCAGCGTGGTGCGGTTGACGATCGCATGCAGCAGTTGGCGCAAGGTACTCATGGTCCAGGCTCCTTGCGTTTCATTGGGCAGGCGCGTTGAGCTCGCGGTCGCGCTCCTGCGGCGCGACCAGCAGGGTGACCTCGACGCGGCGGTTGCGCGAGCGGTTCTCGGCGCTGTCGTTGGGTGCCAGCGGGTCGCTGTCGGCGCGGCCTTCGGCACGCGTGCGGTTCTTGGCCTGCAGGCGTTCGTCGATGATGCGCCGCACCGCGTCGGCGCGCGCCTGCGACAGCTCGTAGTTGGATGGGAAGCGCACCGTGCGGATCGGCACGTTGTCGGTGTAGCCCGTTACGAGCACCGTGCCGCTCACGGTGTTGAGCGCATCGGCCACGCGCGCGAGCACGGGCAGGTAGCGCGGCTTGACCTCGGTGGCCCCGGAGTCGAACAGCCCGTCGCCGCGCAGCGTGACCACGCTGCGGTCGGCCTCGTCGCGCACGGTGACCAGGCCCTCGCGCACCTCGGGTTCGAGGAACTGGGCGAAGCGGCGCACGGGCGCCCGCTCCACGGGCGCCGCCTGGGCCTTGGGCACGCGCACGCCGGCCAGCGTGCTGAACACCTCGCTGGAGCGGTTGGCGAGGAAGAACGCATACAGCGCATAGATGAGCACGAGCAGCAGCAGCGTGGCGCCCGCTGCGATCCACAGCGGCAGAAAGCCCCAGCGCGCGCGGCCGTCGGCCTGGGCGCCGCGCCAGTGTTGGGACAGGGCGCGCGGGTACTCGCCACGCGTGCTGCCGATGATCTCCACGAGGCGCCGGCGCAGCGCTTCGAGTTGCGTGCGGCCGTTGTCCACCACGCCGAAGCGGCCCTCGAACCCCAGGGCAATGCACACTGCCATGAGCTCGATGAGGTCCAGGTGCTTCTTGGGCTCCTGGGCCAGCCGTGCGAGCAGCTGGAAGAACTTTTCGCCGCCCCAGGTTTCGTTGTGGAAAGTGACGAGCAGGCTGTGGCGCGACCACACGCCGCCGCCGCCCCAGGGCGTCTTGGCGGCGGTTTCGTCGAGCGCGGTGCACAGCGCGTAGCGCCCGCCCAGCACCACCTCGGGGCTCACCTGGGCCTCGCGCGCGCGGCGCTCGAACAGCTGCACCTGTTCGACCAGGTACTGGCGCAGCTGGGCCGGGTCGGGGTGGTGCGGCATGACGCGGATCTGCGCGATCAGGTTCAGCAGCGGATTGGCCGCCATGGCGAGCGGGTTGGCGCCGCTGAGGATTTCGGGCAGGTCGGGCGCGAGGGCCGGCTCGCCAGGGGCGGCTGCAGGGCCTGCCGTGGGTGGTGGCGGCACAGGGGTAGGGGGGGCGCTGAACAGCGCGAACGGGTCCAGCCCGGCGGCGGGCGGCACAGAGGGCGGCGGTGGGAAGGGTGCGCTCATGACCGGATCGCCCAGAACTCGAGCTTGAGGCCCGGAAAGTCGCCCGCGATGTGCATGGCCAGGCCGCCCGAGCGCTCGAGCGCATGCCAGAACTCGCTTGCGGTATCGAGTTCGAAGTAATTGTTGCCCGCGTGGTACGGAATCTGCCGCGGCGCCACCGGCAGGGGGCGCAGGCCCACGCCGGGCAGGTGCAGGTTGACGAGGTCGCGGATCTTCTCCACTGGGCCGATCTTCACCTGGGCCGGGAACTGCTTGCGCACGAGCTCCCCAGGCAGATCGGCCGCCACGGCGAGCACGAAGCTCGCGCGGCGGATCAACTCGGGGTCGGCGATCACGGCCACGCGCACGCCGTAGGCGCGCTCCATGAGCTCGATCTGGAAGGCGTTCTGCTCCAGCACCATCGACAGCGAGCGGCGCAAGTCGGCCATCAGGGGCTGGAAGCAACTGGTCAGGTCGTCGTGCTGGTAGGCCGGGTAGTCGCCAGGGCGCCGCGCCTGGGTGGTGAAGGTGCTCAGGTCGCCGGCCAAGGCGAGCAGGTCGGTGTACAGGCGTTCAGGGTGCAGCGTGCGCAACTGCGCCAGGTGCGCGACCACGGGCTCGTGTCGGTTCACGAGCTGCAGCATGAGGAAGTCCGCGACCTCGGAAACCCCGCCGCGCCCGGGCGCCGACAGCCGCGCCGCCAGCGCTTCGCCCCGGTGGTGGAGCAGGCCCGCGAGCTCGCGCAGGAACCCCGCGAGCACCGCGCTCTCATGTGCCGCCACCAGGGGGGGGATGTGCTGCTCGTCCAGGGCCACCGAGAGGTCGTTGCGGCGCTCGGTCACGGTGGCCACGCACACCTTCATCCAGCCCTCGGGCACTTCGCCCTCGGGCAGCAGGCGCAGGCGCGGCAGGGCCAGCTGGATGGGGGCGGGTTCGCCGCCGACGGAGTTCTGGTCGGGCGCGTCCTCGTCCTGCACGCGGTAGCGCGCCAGGGAGCGGGCATCGTCGTCGAACGACACCTCTTCGCTGCCCGGGCGGTACATGGGCAGGCACAGCATGATGCGCTGGCTGCGCACGTTCTCGCCGATGGCCAGCGCGGGCGGGGCGTCCTGAACGTCGGGGAAGGCGAAGGGCGTGCCGTCGGGCATCACGCCGCTGGCGCGCGCGAGGGCCACCTGCCCGATGGCCAGCGCCGCGCTGTCGAGCGTGAGCGCATGGAAGCCCCAGAAGTGCCCCTCGGCGCACAGCAGGGCCTGGCGCCGCGCGAACTCGTGGTGGCGCTCGGCCTGCTGGAAATGCTGGGGCCGCAGGAACATGCCCTCCGACCAGACCACGCGGCTGCGGTCACTCATGCGCACCTCCCAGGCAGTGCCTGTTCATCAGAATGTACGGACGACTTGCTCATTGTGTTCGACCGCCTTCTTGTACCGTTCGAATTTCTGCTTGAGCTCTGCGAACGCCTTGGCATAGCGTGCCATGGCATCCACGATCTGGGCAATCCCCTTGACTACGGTGCCGGCCAGCACCAGCGCTTCGCCGTCGCTTGCGGCGTCCACGCCGTCGCTGAGCGTGCTCACGGCCTCGGAGATGTCGGCCTTGACCTGCTCGACCATGTCCTTGACGTCCTGGTAGTCCTGCATGGCCTGGTTGACGAGCGCCACATCGTCGTCGAGCAGCTGGGAGGCCTTGGCCATCTTGGCCGTGGCGTCATCGACGAAGGACTTGGTGTCCTCGATGGTCTTGGCCAGGGCGTCGGTCATCGGCATGTCACACCTCCGGAGCGGCTGCACTGGCCGCCAATTCGGCGCCCGCCAGTGCCTTGTGGGTCTGCGACAGTGCAGGGCGCAAGGCCTCGCCGGCCCGCGCGAAGCGCTCGCGCACGGCGGCAGCGGCCGCAGCATGGGCGTGCGGGTGCTGGCACAGCAGCATGCAGTGCGCGGCGGCCGCGCGGTCGGGGCCCTGGGCCACGCGCTGCGCCATGTGCGGCAGCGGTACGTCCCCCGGGCGGGCGCGCACCTGCACCAGGGCGCGGCACAGGCTTTCTTCCTGCGCTGCGTCGGCGATGCACGCCATGAGCAGGCGGGCGAGCGCGGGCGCGGCGCCCTGGGCCTGCTCGCCCAGGGTGCCCAGGGCTTCGAGCGCGGCCTGGCGCTGTGCGGCTTCCGGTGCCTTGGCGGCCACGTCCACCAGGGCCTGCAGCGCGGGGCTGTGCGGGTTCAGGCGCGCCAGCGCCGCATAGCCGGCGACGGCGGTGGGCAGGAGCGGCGCGCTCTGCAGCGTACGCACCAGAAAGCCGTCGATCCGCTCCCGGGCCGAGCGGTCGTCGCCCGCGCTGGCGGCTAGGGCCTGCAGCAGTTCGGTGGTCCATTGCACGGGTGGGGTCTGCAGCACCAGCGGTGCCAGCGTGGCCGCATGGCGCGTGGCGAACGGGGTGAAGGCGAGCAGGGCGACGCGGCGCGCGTTCGGGTCGGCATCGAGCAGGAGGGCCTGCATGTGGGGCACGGCCGCATCGGGCAGGGCCTGCAGGCGGTACAGCGCGTGGGCCGCTGCCATGCGCACCGCGGGCGCGGTGCCGGGGGCGCATTGCATGGCCAGCCAGTCCAGCGCCTGGGGCTGCGCGGGGGGGAGGCCGCCCAGAGCCGAGGCCGCGAGCTGTGCGGCGAGGGCGTCGCCCGCGCAGGACTGGGCCGCGTGCAGCAGGGCCTCGCGGCAAGCCGCCAGCGGTGCGCCGGGCTGCAGCGACATGCCCAGCGCTCCCAGGCGCACCTCTGGTTCGGGCGCGCGCAGGCGCTGCGCCAGCACGTCGGCGGGCCAGAGGGTGGGCGGGGGAAGGGCGGCCATGTCTAGATGAGATTGCCCACGCCCGGCGTGTAGGTGGCCGACACGATGCTCGGCGTGACGATGGTGCCCGCCACGTTGAGCATGCCGGCGATGTTGACCACGCCGACGAGGTTGATCGTCGCGGCGGAGATGGTGACGGTGCTGCCCGTGATGGCGACTGCGGCCCCGCCCGTGACCGAAACGGCCCCACCCGCCGTGATGGTGACGCTGGCGCCCGCAGTCAGCGAGCTGCTGGCCCCCACTTCGACGGAGTGGCTCGCGCCCACCGTGGTGCTGTCCGAGAGGCCGACGGTGCTGCTGCGCGAGCCGCCGACGGTCAATGTTTGCGTGCCGACCACCGTGGTCCTGTCGGTGGCATCCACATTGACCTGGCGGTTCAGGCAGCTCACCGAGTACTTCAGGGGCGTCAGCACGCCGTAGCCGCCGGCCGCGAAGTGCGTGCTCTTGCCAGCGGAGGTGACCACCTCGGAACCGATCACCACCGACTTGCGCTTGCCCTGTATGAAGTTGAGCTGCGTGCCGCCGATGTTGTTCTTCTCGTCCCCACTCACCGTGATGGTGTGGGTTCCGCCCACGCTTTCGCGGTGGTCGCCGCCGGTCTTCTCCGCCAGGTGGCTGCCCACGCTCTGGGTGCGCCGGCCCTTGACCATGTTGCTCTGGTCTCCGAGCACGCTGAGGCTTTGCGTGCCTGCGACGGCCGTGGACTGGTGGGCCTGCACCTGCAGGGTCTGGTTCGCGGCCACGACGGTGCGGCAGTCGTTGGCGACGAAGCGGTCGTCGTTGTGGCCGATGCGGGTCTGGCGGTCGTTGCCGACCACGCGCGATTCGTTGCCTTCGACCACGCTGTCGAGGTTGCGCTGGGCATGCACGTAGAGCTGCTCCTGGCCCTTGAGGTCTTCCATCCGGATTTCGTTGAAGTCCACCGCGCCGCCGCCCTGCGTGGAGCGCGACTTGAGGCCGCTGGCCGTCTTGTTGGCGGGCAGGCCGTAAGGCGGCATCTGGTCGGCGTTGTAGACGCGGCCCGTGATCAGGGGATAGTCGGGATCGCCCCCGATGAAGTCCACCACCACCTCCTGGCCGATGCGCGGGATCTGGATGAAGCCCCACTTCTCGCCCGCCCAGGGAGAGGCCACGCGCACCCAGCAACTGCTGTGTTCGTTGCGCTGGCCGTAGCGGTCCCAGAAGAATTGCACCTTCACGCGCCCGTACTGGTCGGTGTAGATCTCTTCGCCGGGCGGCCCCACCACCACGGCGGTCTGCGGCCCGTGGGTGCGCGGCTTGGGCGTGGCCTGGGGCGGGCGGTAGGGCAGGCTGGTGGGCTGGGCGGTGGTTTCGAACCGCCAGTCGGAATCGCCCTCTCCGCCGCCGCCCACCGACATGCGCGTGTTGTCGCGCAGGTAGTACTTGAGCCCCACGGCCAGGTACTCGCGGTTCTGGTCGGCCCGTGGGCAGCGTTCCAGCGAGAACAGGTAGCCTGGTGCCATGGTGCGCACCGTGGTGTGGCCCAGGGTGCGTTCGCGGTCGGCCTGCAGGGCTTCGAGCCGCGCTTCGGCGTAGTTCTCGCCATCGTCCAACTGCACGTAGCCGCCGGGCCATGTGTAGCGCTCCCAGGGGTCGTGGCTGTGGCCCATGGGTTGCTGTCGCCGGGTCTTGAGGTCGGCGCGGGGCTTCTCGAAGTCGTAGTCGTCGCTCAGGTCCTCGCCCGAGGCGATGTCCTCGTGGAACTCCCAGCTGTCGAAATGCTCCTCCGTGGCCACGGTGCCCGCGTCCACGCCGAAGTACTTGATGCTGGGCTTGCCGGGCAGCGGCGCGTGGCTGCCAATGTCGTCCATAAGCACGAGCGTGTGGTTGTTGGCCTGGTGCTCGAAGAAGAAGTAGATGCCTTCGTGCTCCATGAGGCGCATCACGAAGTTGAGGTCGGTCTCCTGGTACTGCACGCAGTAATCCCACTCGCGGTAGCTCTTGCGCAGGCGCAGTTCCAGGGGCGAGCCGTATTTGCCCAGCACGTCGGAAACGATATCGGGCACTTTCATGAACTGGAAGATCTTGCAGTCGCTGCGCCGGCCCGCGAGCCACAGCCAGGGGTGCATGCGCGCCGTGTACAGGTGCTGCTCGCCCTCGCGCCCCGCGGCGCGAAAGCGCGTGCACAGGCCGTTGAAGTAGCGCTCGCCGCCACCCGATGTCTCGAGCTTGAGCGTGATGGGCTTGCCCAGCATGGCCTTGGCGCTGAGGCCGCTG
>JASLFM010000365.1 GCA_030150585.1 Acidovorax sp. | reverse complement strand
GTCCTCGCCTGGGGGCTCATGATGATGGCGCAGGCGCGCCAGCCCGCCTGGGTGGAAAGCGCGGGCCGCTCAGTCTGGCGCCGTGTACAGCCCATGGTCGCAGCGCCGGGTGGCGTGTTCGCTGCAGGCGCCCTCTGGGCTCTGATGCCCTGCGGACTATTGTACTCGGCGCTGCTGGTGGCAGCACTCAGCAACGGCCCGCTGCAGGGGGCGTTGACCATGCTGTGCTTCGCCGTGGGCAGCGGCTTCTGGCTGGTGGGCGGCCCCCTGCTGTGGGGGCAGGTGCGTTCGCGCCTGAACGTATGGCGTGCGAGCTGGGGTACGCGGCTGGCGGGGCTCCTGCTTTTCGGCATCGCCGCCTGGGCATTGTGGATGGACCTGGTCTACAAGCCGTCCCTCTGGTGCCGCTGAGTTCCCTGGGGGAGCTTCTCCGAGTGTTGTGTGGGCGCACCGCCACTGCGGGTTTGTGCTCCGTGCCATGGGAAGTGGTGATAATGAATAAAGTTACCAGCCGCTTCCCGGGGGGGAGGCAGCCCTCCCGCGCAAGAAGTGAATACCTCCATCCTCATCGATATCAGCCAGTTGCGCGTTGGCATGTATATCCAGCTTGACCTGGGCTGGATGAACCATCCTTTTCCCGTCAGCAGCTTCCGCGTGGCCTCCGCCGAGCAGATCGCCACCTTGCGGGCCCTCCAACTGACCCAAGTTCGCTATATCCCTTCGAAGAGCGATCCGCTGCCTGCAGGCCAGCTACCGCCTGACGAGGCCGAGCCGGCCGCCGACGGTGTGCAGCCCGTGGCAGTACCCCCTGGAGATTCCCCAGAAGAACTTGCAGCGCGCCAGCGTCGCCTGGCCCTGGAGATTCAGAGTCAGGCGCTGGAAGCCTGCGACCGCCGGTTCAGCGAGGCCACGCGTGGCTATCTGCGGGTGGCCGACGCGGTTGAGCAGGCGCCCGACAACGCCCGTGAACTGAGCGGTGCTCTGGTGGACGGGTGCGTCGACGAGCTGCTGGCGAGCGGCGACTCGGTCATCCGTCTGCTCTCGGAGGACGTGGGGGTGCGCAGCGCTTTGCACCCCGTCAATGTGATGGTGCTGTGCCTGCTGCTGGGCAAGGCGCTGGGATTGCCGTGCCATCAGCTTAGAGAGTTGGGCCTGGCCGCGCTGCTGCACGACCTGGGCAAGCTGGCCCTGCCGCCGCACCTGTCCGAGCCCTATGCCCATCTCTCGCCGGCCGAGATGGAGCGCTACCGCAGCCATGTGGGCGAATCCGTGGCGCGGGCCGAGCGCATGGGGTTGCCGGTGTCGGTGGTTACCGCCATCGCGCAGCACCACGAACGCGTGGACGGCTCGGGCTTTCCGTTGCGCCTGCTGGCCGAAGACCTGGGGCGCTACGGGCAGGTGCTTGCGCTGGTCAACCACTACGACCGTCTGTGCAACCCCACGCATGGCGGCGAGGCCCTGACGCCGCACGAGGCATTGTCGGTGATGTTCGCGCAGCATAAGTCGCGGTTCGATCCGACCATCCTCGGGGTGTTCATCCGCATGATGGGCGTGTACCCACCCGGCTCGATCGTGCAGCTTGTGAACGACCGGTACGCCATCGTGGTGTCGGTCAACTCGTCGCGGCCGCTGCGTCCGCGCGTGGTGCTGCATGACCCGGGCGTGCCCAAAGAGCAGGCGCTCATCCTTGACCTCGAAAGCATGCCTGCGCTTGGAATCCGCCGCAGCCTGAGGCCGTCACAGCTGCCGCGCGACGCGCTCGACTACCTGTCGCCGCGCCAGCGCGTGTGCTATTTCTTCGAGCGGGCTGTAGGGCTGGGCTCAGGTTCCGAGGAGGCGGGGGCATGATGCCGCTGCCCTCAGTCCCCGGCTGGCCCTCAGTGCTCGACGCGCTGTCCGAAGCTGTCTGGCTGGTGGACGAAACCACCTTGGCTGTCACCTGGGCCAACCGCGCTGCGGGCCAGCTCACGGGTCTTGTGCCCGAGGACATGGTGGGCAGCTCGATGCAGCGCCTGGCCGCCACGCCGCAGGACCTTGCGCTATGGAGCGAGGACGGTGCTGCCGCGCGCGACGGCGCACGCTCCCACACCCGCGTGCTGCGCCAGGACGGCACGCTGGTGCCCGTGGAGCAGCGGGTGCAGCGCGTCACGTTGCCAGGAAGTGGATCGGTGCTCGTGGTCTCCATGGTCGATCGCAGCGAGCAGGAGGGCTCCGAGCGCGAGCTGGAAACCCTGCTGTCAGAACTGCGCGCCACGCTCGACTCCGCGGCCGACGGCATACTGGTGTGCGGCATGGACGGCCGCGTGCGCGCATTCAACCAGCGCCTGGCCGCACTCTGGAACATGCCGCGCGAGTTGCTCGTGCGGCGCGACGATGCCGCCGTACAGCAGCACATGCAGGCCCAGGTACTGGAGCCGCAGACTTACCGCGCGCGGCTCGACGCGATTGCCCGCGACCCCATGCTGGAGAGCACCGACATCTTGGCGCTGCGCTCCGGAGCCGTCATAGAGCGGCGCTCGGTGCCGCAGCTCAGCCGTGGCTTGCCCGTGGGGCGCGTGTTTTCGTTCCGTGACATTACCCACCAGGCCGAGACGCAGGCCGGCCTGCGCTTGGCGGCGCGTGTGTTCGAGTCCAGCCTGGACGCGATCTTCATCGCCGACAACCAGCACCGCATCATGCGCATGAACCCGGGCTGCGAGCGGCTCGTGGGCCAGCCGGGGCCGTCGCTCATCGGCAACCTGGCGGCATCGTTGTTCGGCGGCAGTGCCAAGCCTGGCTTCATGGAGCAGGTGCTGGCGGGCTGGGAACGCGACGGGTTCTGGGAAGGCGAGCTGTGGCTGCCGCGAGAAGACGGCGCGTACTGCGCCGTACACCTGTCATGGGTGGCGCTGCGCGACGATGCCGGCCGTATCGCGCAGAGCATCGGCTTCATGCGGGACCTCACCTCGCAGCACGCGGCCCAGAAACGCATCGAGGAGCTGGCCTACAGCGACGTGCTCACGGGCCTGCCCAACCGCCTCATGCTGTCCCAGCGCGTGGACGTTGCCATCGACGCGGCGCGGCGGCGCGGCACGGGCTTCGCCATCTTGTTCCTCGATCTGGACCGCTTCAAGATCATCAACGACTCCCTGGGTCATGCGTTCGGCGACCGGGTGCTGCAGCTCGTCGCCGAGCGCCTCCAGGGGTGCCTGCGCCAAACGGACATGCTATGCCGCCTGGGCGGGGACGAATTCGCCATCTACCTGCACGG
>JASLFM010000341.1 GCA_030150585.1 Acidovorax sp. | reverse complement strand
ACGTGCAGTCCATCTTCCTCGCGCCGGCCGATGCGCGCGCGGCCTTCGAGAAGGGGGCGGTGGACGCCTGGCTGATCTGGGACCCGTTCCTGGCCGCAGCCCAGAAGTCGCTCGACGCGCGCCTGCTCGCCGACGCCAAGGGCGTGGTGAACAACCGCGCGTACTACTTCACCTCGCGCGACTTCGCCACGCGGAACACCGATGTGCTGCGCATCGCCATCGAGGAAATCAACGCCATCGACACCTGGGTGTCGAAGAACAAGGGCGAGGCCGCGGCCGAGCTTGCCAGCGTGCTCGGGCTCGACAAGGCGGTCACGGAGCTTTACGTAGGCCGCGCGAACTTCGGCACCGCGCCCGTCACGCGCGAGATCCTGGCCGAGCAGCAGCAGATCGCCGACACCTTCCACGCGCTCAAGCTGATTCCCAAGAAGCTCAACCTGCTGCACGCCGCCCCGGTGGATCTGCTGTAGGTCCCAACCGTTCAGGAGCATTCCCATGGCATACCACCACCTGAGCCCCGAGCGCCGCCAGATCCTGCGGGTGCTGGGCACCACGGCCTTCAGCTGGAGCCTGGCGGGCCGGTACGCCCGCGCGCAGGGCGCTGCGCCCGTGCCGGGCCCCGAGCAACTGCGCATCGGCTACCAGAAGTCCGCCGTCAACCTCGTCATCCTCAAGCAGCAGGGCGTGCTCGAAAGGCGCTTTCCGGGCGCGAAGATCCAGTGGCTGGAGTTCCCCGCCGGGCCGCAACTGCTCGAAGCGCTGTCCGTGGGCAGCCTCGACTTCGGCCTCACGGGCGACTCGCCGCCCGTGTTCGCGCAGGCGGCAGGCAAGGACCTGCTCTACGTGGGCGCCGAGCCGCCCAAGCCCGACAGCTCGGCCATCCTCGTGCTGGCCGATTCGCCGCTGCAGCGCCTGGCTGACCTCAAGGGCAAGCGCATTGCGCTGCAAAAGGGCTCGAGCGCGCACTACCTGCTGGTGCGCGCACTCGACAAGGCGGGCCTGGCCTGGGCCGACATCCAGCCCGTGTACCTGGCACCCGCCGATGCGCGCGCGGCGTTCGAGCGCAAGAGCGTGGACGCCTGGGCGATCTGGGACCCGTTCTACGCCGCCACCGAACTGACCATCCAGCCGCGCGTGCTGGCCACGGGGCGCGACCTGTCGGGCAACAACTCGTTCTACCTTGCCGCGCGCCCCTTCGTGGACAAGCACCCGCAGGCGCTGGCCGTGCTGTTCGACGAGCTCACGCGCGCCGACCAGTTCGCGCAGGACGCGCGCAAGGACGCGATCAAGCTCATCGCCAGCTTCAGCGGGCTGGATGCGGGTGTGGTGAGCCTGTTCATCCAGCGCCGCCCGCGCTCGCCCGTGGGACTGCTGAGCCCCCGCACCGTGGCCGACCAGCAGCGCGTGGCCGACGCGTTCTTCAAGCTCGGCCTGATCCCCAGGCCCGTTACGGTGGCCGACATCGTCTGGGCCCCCAAGGCCGCCGAGTTCGCCCGCCTGGCGCGCACCTGAGCGCCCGGGCCGCTACCCCTTCAAGACAGAGGAGATCCGTTCCATGCAAGTTTTCTGGTTCATTCCCACGCACGGCGACAGCCGCTACCTTGGCACCTCCGAGGGTGCGCGCCAGCTCAGCCACGACTACGTCAAGCAGGTCGCCATCGCGGCCGACAGCCTGGGCTACGAGGGGGTGCTGATCCCCACGGGCCGCTCGTGCGAAGACCCCTGGGTCGTCGCCTCCAGCCTGATCGCGGTGACCCAGCGGCTCAAGTTCCTCGTGGCCGTGCGCCCCGGTCTGCACCAGCCCAGCCTGGCCGCACGCATGGCGGCTTCGTTCGACCGGCTCTCGGGCGGGCGGCTGCTCATCAACCTCGTGACGGGCGGCGACCAGGCCGAGCTGGAGGGCGACGGCGTGTTCCTCGACCACGCCGCGCGCTATGAACAGTCGGCCGAGTTCATCCGCATCTGGCGTGAGATCCTGGCACGCAGCCACGAGGGCCAGGGCTTCGACTACGAAGGCCAGCACCTGCGAGTCAAGGGTTCCAAGCTGCTGTTTCCGCCCGTGCAGCGGCCCCATCCGCCCGTGTACTTCGGCGGCTCGTCGCCGGCCGCGCACGAGCTGGCGGCGGAGCAGGTGGACGCCTACCTGACCTGGGGCGAGCCTCCGGCCGAGGTGGCTCGCAAGATCGCCGACGTGCGCGAGAAAGCCGCGCGCCACGGCCGCACGGTTCGTTTCGGCATCCGCCTGCATGTGATCGTGCGCGAGACCGACGCCGAGGCCTGGGCCGCAGCCGACAGCCTCATCAGCCGCCTGAAGGACGAGACCGTGGTGCAGGCCCAGGCCGCCTTTGCGCGCATGGACTCCGAGGGCCAGCGCCGCATGGCCGCGCTGCACGCGGGCGGCGCCAAGCGCAGCCGCCAGGACCTGGAGATCAGCCCCAACCTGTGGGCCGGCGTGGGCCTGGTGCGCGGCGGCGCAGGCACGGCGCTGGTGGGCGACCCGTACACGGTGGCCGAGCGCATCCGCGAGTACGCCGGCCTGGGCATCGACACCTTCGTGCTCTCGGGCTACCCGCACCTCGAAGAGGCCTACCGCTTCGCGGAGCTGGTGTTCCCGCTGCTGCCACTGGACGTGCGCGAGAAGCTCGCGGGCGGCACCCTGGGCGGGCCTTTCGGCGAGGCCGTGGCCCACCAGTTCGTGCCGCGAGCGGCGCAAAGCTGAAGGGGGCAGGCATGAACCAAGCGGTGCAAGAACTCTCCGTGGGCCTCGCCCCCAACGAACCTGACACGCCCTCGGCGGGCAGCCTGCAGCGCGCGTTGCTGCGCGGGGCCGAGGCCCTGGGACGGCGCCTGCTGCCGTGGGCCGTGCCCGTCACGCTCATCGTGCTGTGGCAGCTCGCCTCGTCCCTGGGCTGGCTGTCCACGCGCGTGCTGCCCGCGCCGCTCGAAGTGGTGCGGGCCGCCTGGGCGCTGGCCGAATCGGGCGAGCTGTGGACCCATGTGAAGGTGAGCGCGGTCCGCGCGCTCACGGGGCTGGCCATCGGCGGCGGGCTGGGCCTGCTGCTGGGCCTGCTCACGGGCTCGCTGCGCATCGCCGAGACGCTGCTCGACTCCACCGTGCAGATGGTGCGCAACATCCCGGCGCTCGCGCTGATCCCGCTCGTGATCCTGTGGTTCGGCATCGACGAGTCGGCCAAGCTGTTCCTCATC
>JASLFM010000288.1 GCA_030150585.1 Acidovorax sp. | reverse complement strand
CTCTCCACATAGCGCCGCTGGCCCTCGGCATAGAGCGTGTCGAACGCCAGGCTCGACTTGCCCGAGCCCGACAGCCCCGTGATCACCACGAGCTGGTTGCGCGGGATGTCGAGGTCGATGTTCTTGAGGTTGTGCGTGCGCGCGCCGCGGATGCTGATGCGCTGCTCGCGCAGGGCACTGGCAAGGTAGGGACCGTCGGAGTTCGGTGCGGTGTCGGGCATCAGCGGAGCGGGAAAAAAGCGCAACCCACCATGATAGGCGAGCCCGTCCTTCCTCGCCGAGGCCGGCCGTGTCCGCCATGCAATTCACCAACTTCAGGTATTCACAAAAAAACACACTTCACACAAAATTGAGGTTTGACGGGAGTCAACTCCATCCTCTATGTGCGCCCAGCATGCGGTTACCGCTATATATATAGAAGCAGCACACAACCAGCACCTTACATTTTTTGCCCCATGCCACCCCCTTGGCCCGACCCGCGGGCCCAGCCCCACCCCGTCACCCGCGCCGCGCGCGAGCGGCTGCAGGGCCACGCCGGACGGGTGCTGTGGCTCACGGGCCTCTCGGGCTCGGGCAAGACCACCCTGGCCCACGCACTGGAAGCCGCCCTGCACGCCGAGGGGCGACGCACCTACGTGCTCGACGGTGACCAGCTGCGCCACGGACTGAACCAGGACCTGGGCTTTGGCGAGCGCGACCGCGACGAGAACCTGCGCCGCGCGGCCGAGGTGGCGCGACTGTTCGTGGATGCGGGCGTGATCGTGATCGCGGCCTTCATCTCGCCGCTGCGTGCGCAGCGCGACGCGGCGCGCGCGCTGTTCGCGCCCGGCGATTTCCTGGAGGTGTTTATCGCTGCCCCTTTGTCTGTGACTGAGGCGCGCGACCCCAAGGGCCTGTACCGCAAGGCGCGCAGTGGGCTGCTGCCGCAGTTCACCGGCATCAGCGCGCCCTACGAGCCCCCGCTGGCTGCCGAGCTGGTGCTACCCACCCACGAATGGCCCGTGCAGCAATGCGTGGAGCGCCTGCTTGCGCTGCTACCGCCCGCTCATTCTTCATGACCAGGGCTCGCTTGCGCGCCAGGTTTCGCCTTTTCCTGGCTTTTTGCACAGGGATGGTTTTGGCCGCATATGCCGGCAGCAGCCTTGCATGGGAAGGGCTGCCCATTGTTTTCTCCAACATTGGGGAGCCTGTGGAATTGAAGCCACAGGACATGGGCCGCTATGTTCTGCAAAGGCAGGCGGGGCAACAAAACGTCAAATTGGCCAACCGCCTCCTGGTCAAGACGGGGCCGGCCATGGGCGTTCAAGACCTCCAGAACCTCAGCGCCAATATAGAGCGCGTCCAGAAACTGGCGGCACTGCAGAAAAGCAATCTGTGGGTGCTGACTTTCTCCGGCGCGGACATGCGCGGCACCATGGACAGGGTTCGCCAGGGTGAGGGCGTCTTGTATGTCCAGCCAGACATATCGCAGCCCCGGCAGGCCTCGCAGATAGCGCCAATGGCGCCGTCCTCCCGCCAGCCAGCGGAAACACCCCCTGCAGACGCCAAGCCGGAAACCGGCAGGGCGCGCATCGCCATCATCGATGACGGTTTCCAGCTCGACCATCCCGCGTTCTCGAGTACCCGCCTGGTATTCCAATACGATGCCGACCAGCGCACGGAAGACGCCCGCCCCCAAACCGCGCTGGACCAGCATGGCACGCTGGTCGCGGGCCTGGTTCTTTCAGCCACCGGCCTCGCCCCGGGTTCGGAGTTCATCGCCATCCGTCAGGTGTCCAGTTGGACGTCGGACATGGTTCTGGCCTTCTCCGTGGCGCGCATGCTCAGGGCGGATATCGTTAACAGCAGTTGGGCCGTGCCCTTCCTGCCCGAGCCGCTGTTCGACCTTCTGGCCGACTGGCTGGATGAAGCGCAGCCCTACCTGGTTTTTGCCGCAGGCAACAACCGGCAGGACGCCTGCGCGGCCAATGCCTTCAGCCAGCTAAAGGGCGCATGGCTGGTGGGCGCCAGGCAGCCTTACTCCAACTACGGCCCCTGCGTGATGCTGCAGGCGCCGTCACGGTTTATGAGTACGGCATCGGCAGGCGGGTACCAGCCGTTCACAGGCACCTCGGCCGCCGCCGCCTACGTGAGCGGCATCCTGGCCCGTGAACTGGGCCAAGGGCACAGGCCGGATGCGCTGACCATGCAACAAATGATGAACCACCCGAAAGCAGCGAATGCGAAAGACTCCTGATGCGCGAGCACGATGATTTGCCAGGGGCTGAAAACCGCGAGGGGCTGAACGGCTCCATGGATTTCAGCGCCTCCTATTCCGAGAACCTGCCCGCGGTACTGGAGCGGCTCAATATCTCCCTGGCCTTCACCTCGTACCAGGCAGGCAGGCTGATGCTGGTACGCAGCGACGGAAAACAGCTGGACGTGAACTACAAAAGCTTCCACCGTCCCATGGGGCTGGCCGTTACCCCGGACAGCCTAACGCTGGGTGCATTCACCCAGGTCATCAAGTTCCAGCGCGAAGACGGCCTGCTGGCCCAGATGAAGCAGCCCCTGCCGCCCATCGAAGAAGACATCACCGCGCCAAGAATCCACTTGCAGCAACCCGGGACGGCTAATGCCGAGGCGCTGGCCCAGGAGCAGCAGCCGCACGCAACCGCACTGGCGCAGCAGCGCTGGGATACCTACCAGCAGGAGCAGCTCAAACCCGTGGACGGCCGGGTGGACAGCTGCTTCATCACCCGTAGCGCGCACTACACCGGCATGATCAATATCCATGACATCGGCTGGGGCGCCCAAGGGCTGTGGGCGGTCAACTCCAGCTTCTCCTGCCTGTGCACCCTGGGCCCGGATGCCAGCTTCGTGCCGCGCTGGAAGCCCCATTTCATTACCGACCTGCAGCCTGAAGACCGCTGCCACCTCAACGGCATGGCGATGAACGACGGCAAGCCGGCCTACGTCACCACCTTTTCGCGCTTCAACGAAAGGGGTATGTGGCGCAAAGGCAGCAAGCTCGACGGCACCCTAATGGACGTCGAACGCAACGAAATCCTGCGCAGTGGCCTGAGCATGCCGCACTCGCCGCGCTGCTACCGGGGCAGCGTGTATTACTGCAACTCCGGCGAAGGGCAGGTATGCAGCTACAACCCGTCCACGGGTCAGGACGAGGTGCTTTTCGAGGTGCCCGGATTCACGCGTGGCATGGACTCTTACGGCCCACTGCTGTTCGTGGGCCTGTCGAAGCTTCGTCAGAGCGACGTGGCCGTGGCGGCACCTCTGGCGCGTAAGCATGGCGAGACTTTCTCGGGCATTTGGGTATTCAACCTCGATACCCGGCAGCTCGTGGCCACGCTGAAATTCACGGGCAATGTGGACCAGATTTATGACGTGGCGGTTCTTCCGGGCTGCCATTTCCCCGAGTTGATCGAGCCCTCGCACCCGCGCATGCGCAACCATTTCTGCTTTCCGCCGCTGGCCTGAAACCGGCGGCCGGTGTTTCAAAGGAGTCCCTCGATGCCCCCCCAATTCAAGAAAAACGCCCTGCGCGCGCTGCTGCCCGGCCTCATGCTGGCGCCGCCGGCATTCGCCTCGGTACGCAGCGGAGTAGCGTCGCGCCATCCGCTGTCCAGATCCACGGCCATTTCCAGCAAGGTCTTGACCCCACCCGCTGCGCACGAAGGGCCGCAAACCCCGCCATCCAGCCCTTTCGCCGCCTTCGGGCAGGCGAACGACGCAAAGGTGCCGTGGAAGGCGGTACATGCCACCCCTGCCGCCGAGGCCCTGGCGTTCCTGGCGCAGCAGGGCTTGCTGCAACCCCGCGAAGCACGCAGCGCCAGCGAATCCGGGCAGAACTTTGGGGACCGAAAAGAATTCATGTCCTTGTCCTGCACTTGGTCTCCTTGGCTTCCCGAGTGCACCAACAACAATCCACCAAGCAACCAAAGCCTCCCTGCCGTCAGCGTCAATGGCGGTGGACCGGCCATCGTGGGCAGCACACTTGTAGCCACCTCCGGCACCTGGGCCGATCCCGATAACGACCCCCTCATCTACAGCTACCAGTGGTACCGGGCCGACGACAGCAGCGGCACCAATCTGGCGGCCATCAGCGGCGCCATCAGCGCCAGCTACACCCTGACCTCCAGCGATGCGCACAAATACCTGCGCGTGGTGGTTACGGCCAATGATGGCCGTGGCGGCACGGCAACCGCCACCTCAACTTATACGGCGGTGCTGAATACGGCGCCAGTGAATACCGTGGCACCGGCGGTCACCGGCACCGCCACCGTGGGCAGTGCGCTTTCCAGCAGCACCGGCACCTGGACGGATGCCGATGGCGACAGCCTCACCTATACCTACCAGTGGTACCGGGCGGACGATGGCAGCGGCACCAATGCGGCGCCCATCGCCAGCGCCTCCAGCGCCAGCTACACCCTGACCGCCAGCGACGCACTCAAATACCTGCGCGTGAACGTGACAGCCAATGACGGCCATGGCAGCACGCAAACCGCTGCCTCGGCGTACACCAATGCGGTGCAGGCCGCGCCGGACGCCCCCACGGGCGTGGCGGCCACGGCGGGCAACGGGCAGGCCGACGTGACCTTCACCGCCCCCGCCAGCGACGGGGGCAGCGCCATCACGCGCTACACGGCCACCTCCGCGCCGGATGGGCGCACGGGCCAGTGCGTGCCTGCCGCAACCCCTGGCGCGGTGTGCGCCATCACCGTGGCGGGCTTGACCAACGGCACCAGCTACCAGTTCACGGTGAAGGCCGAAAACGCCAACGGCCCGGGGGCCGATTCCGCCGCGTCCAGCGCCGTGGTGCCGCGCCTGCTGCAAGTCACTTCGCCCGCAGGCAGCGTGCCCGGCATGGCGGGCGCGGCCACGGCCACGCTGTCGGGCGGCGGCAATTGCACGCTGCAGACGGCCGCCTTCGGCACAGCCGCGCAGACGCCGCCAGGCTTCCAGTCGCCCAACGGGCAGTTCAGCTTCACGGCGGACCACTGCAGCGGCACGGTGCTGATCACGCTGCAGTACCCCGAGGCGCTGCCCCAGGGCGTGCGCTTTCGCAAGTTCGACGGCACAGGCTGGTTCGACCCGCAGGACCCCGCCACCTCGCTGGGCCTGACCCTGAGCGGGGACCGCAAGACGGTGACCTACAGCATCACCGACGACCAGCGGGGCGATACCGACAACCGCCCCGGCTTCATCGCCGATCCGCTGAACCCCGTGATGCCCCTGGCCCTGGGCGGCGGTGCGACGGGCATTCCCACGCTGGGCGGATGGGCGCTGGCCCTGCTGTCGGCCCTGCTGGGAGCGTTGGGCTGGCGGCGGCAGCCCAACGCTATCAAGTAGATAGCATTCTGCACTGAACCTGCAGGCGCCAGGGGCCTAAAACCCGCCAAACTTGCGGCGCGCACCGGCCGCAGGGGCGGCATGGGCGAAAATCCCTGCTTTCGCCTTCCTGCCCCCGCCTCGTGCCCGCACCGCAACCCTCCCCCGAATCCACCACCATGACGCCGCAGGAGCGCCGCTCCAGCGTCAGCCTCGCGCTCATCTTCGCGCTGCGCATGCTGGGCTTGTTTCTTGTGCTGCCCGTGTTCGCGCTGGAGGCGCGCAAGTATCCGGGGGGTGACGATCCGGCACTCGTGGGGCTGGCCATGGGCATTTACGGGCTCACGCAGGCGGTGCTGCAGTTGCCTCTGGGACTGGCGTCCGACCGGTTCGGGCGCAAGCGCGTGATCGTGGCCGGGCTGCTGGTGTTCGCGGCGGGCAGCCTCGTGGCGGCCACGGCTGGGTCGCTCACAGGCCTGCTCGCGGGCCGC
>JASLFM010000225.1 GCA_030150585.1 Acidovorax sp. | reverse complement strand
CCCAACCGCATGCTGCTCATGGACCGCATGCACCAGGCACTGGCCAGCGCGCAGCGCCGCCACCAGGGCGGGGCGCTGCTGTTCATCGACCTCGACAACTTCAAGACGCTCAACGACACGCTGGGCCACGACAAGGGCGACCTGCTGCTGCAGCAGGTGGCGCAGCGCCTCAACACCTGCGTGCGCGCCGTCGACACGGTGGCGCGCCTGGGCGGCGACGAGTTCGTGGTGATGATCGAGCAGCTCAGCAGCGAGCCCGAAGAGCTGGCCCTCGCGGCGCGCACCGTCGGCGAGAAGATCCTCACGCTGCTGTCGGCCCCTTATCTGCTCGCCGGCTACCAGTACCGCAGCACGCCGAGCATCGGCGTTGCACCCTTCCATGGCAGCGGCACCAGCGTGGGCGAGCTGCTCAAGCAGGCCGACCTCGCGATGTACCAGGCCAAGACGGCCGGGCGCAGCACGCTGCGCTTCTTCGATCCCGGCATGCAGGCCGTGGTCACCGCGCGCGCGGCGCTGGAGGCCGACCTGCGCACGGCCCTGGCGCAGGACGAATTCCTGCTGCACTACCAGCCCCAGATCAGCCACGCAGGCCGCGCCGTGGGCGTGGAGGCGCTCGTACGCTGGGAGCACCCGCAGCGCGGCATGGTCTCGCCGGCCGACTTCATCCCGCTGGCCGAGGACACGGGCCTGATCCTGCCGCTGGGCCGATGGGTGCTCAACACGGCCTGCAAGCTGCTCGCCGCGTGGCGGGACGACCCGGGCCTGGCCCACCTCACCATGGCCGTGAACGTGAGTTCGCGCCAGTTCCGCCATGCCGACTTCGTGGACGACGTGGCACGCGTGCTCGCCGTCACGGGCGCGCCAGCGGGCCGGCTCAAGCTGGAGCTGACCGAAAGCCTGCTCGTGGAGGACATGGAGGCCACCATCGCCACCATGGAGGCGCTGCGCGCGCACGGCGTGGGCTTCGCGCTCGACGACTTCGGCACGGGCTACTCGTCGCTCGCCTACCTCAAGCGCATGCCACTGGAGCAGCTCAAGATCGACCGCAGCTTCGTGCGCGACCTGCTCACCGACCCCAACGACGCGGCCATCGTGAACACGATCATCGGCCTGTCGCGCAGCCTGGGCCTGGAGGTGATCGCGGAGGGCGTGGAATCGATCGAGCAGCGCGACCTGCTGGCCGCCGGAGGCTGCCGCTTCTACCAGGGCTACCTGTTCAGCCGACCGCTGCCCGCCGACGCACTGGTGCGGTTCCTGCACAGCCAGGCGGGCTGACGCCGCTTCCTCCTGCCGAACGCTCCCAGGGCCCGCAAGGGCCCTTTTTCTGGCCTTCCCGCGCCGTCCGATATGGGTTCTTGTTATTCATTGATAGTTCTATATCAAGATAGTAGTAGTAGTAGAGCCAGCGCTTCCCTGTGGGCAAGCCGGTTTTTGCCAATGCGGACAAGCACTTGGAAGCGTGCGAACCCTGTGGCTGGGAGCCGGGGCAACCGTGCTGCGGATTGGGTACAACCGGTGGCGGCCTCGTACTTCTGTGGATAAGCCATGGCTTGTGCCAAAACTATGCCCAGCGTTGTCCACAGGCCGGGCGTTTTCAGTTCAGAAATGCAGGGCGTAGCGCAGCTGCACGAAGTTTTCGCCGGGGTTGGGCTTCTTGATGTCGGCGTTGGAGACATGCTGCAACCGCAGCACGAGCTCGTGCTGGCGCCGCACGCCCCAGTTCAGGCCCACGCCCAGGTGCGATGCGAAGTTGAAGCGCGTGCTGAAGGCCTTGCGGTCTGTCACGTAGAGCCGGTCCGCGTAGGTCGGGCCGACGCTGCCTTCCACGAACCAGGCCGAACGGCCTTCGTCGGGCCGCAGGCGCAGCGTGGGCGAGAGGCCGACCACGGTGGTGTGGGCGCGCCCCGTGGGGCCTTCGGCGGACCATTGGCTGGCCCAGAGATCCCAGTGGCCGCGCAGTTCACCACCCCAGAGGGAATCGCTCCAAGTGCCCCAGGGCAGCGTCAGGCCGAGCGTCCAGGCGTCAGTGCCGTGGCGCGCCTGGCTGGCCTGGAGGTAAAGGGAAGGGGACGTGTCCAGCGCCTGGGCGCTTGCCGCGCCTGCCAGGGCCGACACCAGCGTTGCCAGGGACAGGGAGCGCAGGGGACGGCGATGGTTCCACATGGTGCACGGCAAGGACACATGGGCGAGGAGCCCAGTGTAGTCCTGCCGCGCACGGCTTGCACCCCCCGGTGCGAACTGCCGGATTGTTACTGCGGAGCGGGTGCCGGGCCCTTGCCCATCGGCGGGCGGCCGAGCATTCCGTGGCGACCGCCGTCATGGCGATGGTCCATGCGATGCATGCGGCCCATCATGTGCAGCGTCTGCTCATCGAAGGTTTTTTGCTGCGCCGACGACAGCTGGGCATAGAAGGCCTTGGTGGCCTCGCCGCGGCGGTCTGCCTCGGCTGCGCGCTGGGTGCGCATGGCACGCATGCGGTCGATGCGCTCGGGCGTGGAGAGGCTGCGCATGTCCTGGAAGTCCAGGCGGGCCTGGTTCTGGGGCTTCATGGCTGCCGTGTAGGTGGTCCAAGCGCTCTCCTGCGCGGGCGTGAGCTGCAGCTTGGCCTTGAGCTCTGTCGCAAACTTTTCCATGCGCTCCATGTGCTCCTTGCGCATGTCCTGCATGCGGGCATGGCGGGCCTCCGCCGTGGCGGCGGCTGGAGCGGCGGGCGGGGTGCTCTGGGCCAGGGCCGGCAGGGCCAAGGCGGCCAGCAGGGCCGAGGCGGCTGCGGTGGAAGTCAGGCGGCGTTGGAAGAATGCCATGGTGGATTCCTTTCGGTTGAATCGATGCACCGGCACGACCGTGCCAGCGTTGGAAGCCAGTGTGCGCGGCCCGTGTAACGCCGCCGTGAGCCGTTCGTGAGGCTGTGTAAAGTTGTGACAAGAAGCATGGGCGCCGATGCGCCGACAATGGCACCTTTGGGGAACAACACAAAGGGTTTGCGTGTTCAAGAACATGATCGTGTACCGCATTGCCGAGACTTGGCAGGGGACACTGGAGCAACTGGAAGAGGCGCTGGCCAAGGCGCCGTTCGCGGAATGCGGCGCCACGCAGGAAAAATCGGTGGGCTTCGTGCCCCCGCGCGGCGAGCAGCATGGCGCGATGGCCGAGAGCGTGGGCGGGCAGTGGGTGCTGCGCTACATGGTCGAGTCCAAGATGCTGCCGGGCTCGGTGCTCGCGCGCAAGGTGAAGGAAAAGGCCGCGCGCATCGAGGCCGAGACCGGCCGCAAGCCCGGCAAGAAGGAGAGCCGCGAGCTCAAGGACGAGGCCAAGCTCGACCTGCTGCCCATGGCCTTCACCAAGCAGGGCTCGATGTGGGTCTGGATCGACCCCGAGGCGCGCACACTGGTGCTCGACACCTCGGCCCAGGGCCGCGCCGACGAGGTGGTGACCCTGCTCGTGGAGCTGCTGCCCGGCTTTGCCGTGGCCCTGCTTGACACGCAGACTTCGCCCCAGGCCGCGATGGCGCACTGGCTCAAGGAGCAGGAGCCGCCCGTGGGCTTCACGGTGGACCGCGAGTGCGAGCTCAAGAGCGCCGATGAGGCCAAGGCCGTGGTGCGCTACGCGCGCCACCCGCTCGACATTGACGAGGTGCGCGCGCACATCGAGGCGGGCAAGCTGCCCACCAAGCTGGCGCTGACCTGGGATGACCGCGTCTCCTTCGTGCTCACCGAGGGGCTGCAGCTCAAGAAGATCGCCTTCCTCGACAGCGTGTTCGAGGGCCAGGCGCCCGACGACCAGGGTTTCGACACCGACGTGGCCATTGCCACGGGCGAGCTCGCCAAGCTGATCCCCGACCTCATCGAGGCCCTGGGCGGCGAAGGCCGCTCGGGCGTGGCCGAGGCGCAAGCCGCCGTGGCCACCAGCGCCCGTCCCACGGCGCGCGGCGGCAGCATCACGGGCCCGGCCGAGGCGCCCGTGGACACCGATCCCGGCAGCGCACCTTTCTAAACCCCGAAGACCACCACCATGGCACTGAACTGGGTCTGGGTGGGTTTTTTCGCTGCAGCCTGCGCCACGGCCGTGGCACGCTGGCTGCTGGGGGACGGGGGCATCTTCGCCGCGCTGCTCGCGGCCCTGTTCGACGGTGCGCGCTCGGGCTTCGAAATCGCGCTGGGCCTGGCCGGCGTGATGGCGCTGTGGCTCGGCCTCATGCGCGTGGGCGAGCGCGCGGGGATGGTCGAGCTGCTGGCCCGCCTGGCGGGGCCCGTGCTGCGCCGCCTGTTCCCGGGCGTGCCCCAGGGCCACCCCGCGCAGGGGGCCATGACCATGAACATCTCGGCCAACCTGCTGGGCCTGGACAACGCGGCCACGCCGCTGGGCCTCACGGCCATGCGCGAGCTGCAAACGCTCAACACCCAACCTGCCGGCACCGCGAGCGACGCGCAGATCATGTTCGTGGTCATGAACACGGCGGGGCTCACGCTCATTCCCACCTCGGTCATTGCCATCCGCCAGAGCGTGGCGCTCAAGCAGGGCCTGGGCGCGGGCTTCAACGCGGCCGACATCTTCCTTCCCACGCTGCTGGCCACCTTTGCCTCGCTGATCGCGGGCGTGCTGGCCGTGGCGGTGTGCCAGCGCCTGCCGCTGTGGCGCGCGCGCTTTCTCTTGCCCCTGCTGGCCATGGGCGGCTTGCTCGCCATGGCTGTGGCGGCGCTGGCGCGGCTGCCTGCGGAGCAGGCCGCGCGCATTGCGGGTACCACGGGTGCGGCGGTGATCCTGGGCGTGGTGCTGCTCTTCCTGCTGGCAGGCAGCTGGCGGCGCGTGAACGTGTACGAGGCCTTCATCGACGGCGCCAAGGAGGGTTTCGGTGTGGCCGTGCAGATCGTGCCCTACCTCATCGCCATCCTCGTGGCCATCGGCGTATTCCGTGCGGCGGGCTGCATGGACGCGGTGCTGGGCGCCATCGGCGCGCTCGTGGCCTGGGCAGGGTTCGACACGGCCTTTCTGCCCGCGCTGCCCGTGGGGCTCATGAAGGTGCTTTCGGGCGCGGGGGCACGCGGCCTGATGATCGACGTGCTGCAGACACACGGCGTTGATTCGTTCGCGGGCCGTCTGGCCGCAATCATCCAGGGCTCGACCGAGACCACGTTCTACGTGCTGGCCGTGTATTTCGGCAGCGTGGGGGTGAAGCACACGCGCCACGCGCTGGCCTGTGCGTTGTTCGCCGACGCGGTGGGGCTGGTGGCAGCCATCGGCGTGGGCTACGCGATGCTCCGCTGAGAAATCGCGCTCCAAGCGCCCCAGCATTCGCAAACTCGTCCCACAGAAAATGCTTCTGCTACTTATTCCTTGTTTTCATTATTTAAAGATAGTCGTAGTAGTAGAGGATGCTCTGCTGCTGTGGGTAACCTGGTTTTTCCCTGTCATGGCAAGGGTTTGCGCAGATCCAAAGGCTGTGCATGGAACCGGGGGCGGTCGGGCTGCCGATTGGGGACAAACCGGCATTTCCCCGCCATGCTGTGTATAAGTGACAGGTTGTCCTGAAAGCGCACCCAGTGTTATCCACAGGCCCTGTGTGGAGGACAATGCCCCCTTTTGACGAGACCGACTGTGACCGATACCACCCGCCCCGCCTTGCCCGACCGCCTGAGCATCGATCCGCGCAGCCCGCACCATGTGGCCGCCGTGTTCGAGCACGACGTGGGCATCCGCTTCAATGGCAAGGAACGCTTCGACGTGGAGGAATACTGCGTGAGCGAGGGCTGGATCAAGGTGCCCGCGGGCAAAACGGTGGACCGCAAGGGCCGGCCGCTGCTGCTGACGCTCAAGGGCGCGGTGGAAGCGTTCTACAAGTAAGCGATCAGACGCGCTCGAAGACGGCCGCGATGCCCTGGCCGCCGCCGATGCACATGGTGACCAGCGCGTAGCGTCCACCCGTGCGGTGCAGCTCTGCGATGGCCTTGGTGGTGATGATCGCGCCGGTGGCGCCCACGGGATGGCCCAGCGAGATGCCCGAGCCGTTGGGGTTGACCCTGGCGGGGTCCAGGCCCAGTTCCTGGATCACGGCGCAGGCCTGGGCGGCGAAGGCTTCGTTGGCCTCGATCACGTCCATGTCCTGTACCTTGAGGCCCGTGCGC
>JASLFM010000219.1 GCA_030150585.1 Acidovorax sp. | reverse complement strand
CTTCATGCGCAGTATGGGCCCGCTCAGCGCTGCATGAACTGCATCTGGGTGCCCGCCAGTTCCAGAACGTCGCCGCTGTGCAGCGGAATGGGCTCGCTGCCGATAGCGTTGCCGTTCAGCGACGGGGGGTGGCCGCCTTCCACGTGGGTCAGGACGAAACCATGGGGCCGCTTGGTGATCGAGGCCACAGCGACGCCGGGTTTGCCGATGGTGGTGACAATTTTGACCAGGTCCACCTCGCGGCCGGAGGCGGCGCCCGTGAGTACCTTGATGAAAGCGTTCATGGGTTGGGTGGCCGCAGCCGGGCGTGGCGGAGCCATGCCGGGCTTGAAGATCATGGTCTTCTCGAAATCCGGGTGCTGACCCTCGTGCAGGAAACGGATCTTGTACTTGCCCACGTCGATGGTGTCGCCGTTGTGCAGCGCCTGGCGTTTGACGGCCTTGCCGTTCACGTAAGTGCCATTGGTGCTTTCGAGGTCTTCGACCTCGACTTCGTCGCCCCGCAGGTGGAGCACGGCGTGCTCGCCGCTCACGGCGAGGTTGTCGATGACGACATCGTTGTAGGGGCGGCGGCCGAGTGTGGTGCGCTCTTTGGTCAACTCGACTTCCTTGATGACAACCCCGTCGATCGAAACGATCATTTTGGGCATGATCAACTCCTGGTTTTCTTTTGGCTAAACGGATAAAAGCGGCTTCAGGCGGGCTTCTTGAGCCAGCGTGAGATCAGCCCCCGCTTCCGCGGCGCGGCGCCTGCCTGCACGAGCAGCACGCTGATGTTGTCGCGACCTCCGAGGGCGTTGGCGGTGTCGATCATCAATGCGGCTTTCTCTTCAATGGACAAAGGGGCTGTGGCCAGCAGTAGCAATTCGTGGTCCTCGACCATGTCGGTGAGGCCGTCGGAGCAGAGCAAGAAAAGGTCCTGCGGCTCCACTTGGAATTCGTTGATTTCGACATGGGTGTCGGCGTCCACGCCGAGCGCCCGCGTTACCAGGTTACGGTTCCCCGAACGCGCTGCCTCCTGGGGAGTCATGAGGCCGGCGTCCACCTGCTCCTGGAGCCAGGAGTGGTCCCGCGTGATCTGCTGCAGGTTGCCGTGGCGCAGGCGGTAGCACCGCGAATCGCCAATATGGCCCAGCACCAGGCGCTCTCCCAGGAAGACGCCGACGACCAGCGTGGTGCCCATGCCGGCATACTGTGGCTGCTGGAGCGAGGCGTCGAGGATGGCGAGGTTGGCTTCCTGGACGCTGGCCTCCAGGGCCTTGCGCACGTCAGTGGTCTGCGCTTGCGGGCCGGCTTTGGCGAGCCAGTGGGCCATGCTGTCCCGGATGAGGGTGGTGGCCATGCTGCTGGCGACTTCGCCGGCGTTGTAGCCGCCCATGCCGTCGGCGAGTATGGCCAGGCCGCTATCGGGAGCAGCCGCGACGGCATCTTCGTTGTTGGAGCGGACCCGGCCGCAATCGGTGCGGGCGCAAAAGCGGTAGTCCAGCCGCGTCGATGGCGTCATGCAACCCTCATTGCGGGCCAGCATGCCGCTTCGTGCTTTGCAGGAGGCTCCGTTGCCACGTGTTGAAAATCCGCCATGTTGTGCCCTGGTGCGTCGCGTTGCGCATCATAGACGACGGTATTTTCCGTGTGCCGGATTTTTGTCAGTGCTGTTTCGCGCAGCCCCAGCAATAAGGCCGCAGGCCCGCTAAGGTTGTAATGGCTTGATGCAGCAAATTCCGGGCCCGCTCTGGCGAGGGGGTGCAGCAGCCGGAGCAAGTCTCTTACGCGTCTTTCGTGTCAGCACGGCGACACAGGGTGGCGCGCGCATGCCATTTTTGTCACTCCAGGGCTGAAAGCCCCGGAGTGACGTTGCGGGACAGTGCCTCAGGCGGAGGTCTGCGGCTGCTGGCGCGCCTTGAGCACCTTGCCCAGGATGATGACGAATGCGGCGCCCGCGGCGGCGGCCACATAGTGCAGTGCCGGATGGGCCTGGAGCACATCGCGCAGCGCGGTATCGTTCATGATGGTTTCGCCACCCACCCAGCCGATCAGGCCCGCGCCCAGCACCACGATGATGGGGAAGCGCTCCATGAGCTTGATCATGAGCGCGCTGCCGAAGATCACCAGCGGAATGCTGATGGCCAGGCCCAGCACCAGCAGCACCATGCTGCCTTGCGCGGCGGCGGCCACGGCAATCACGTTATCCAGGCTCATCACGAGGTCGGCGATCAGGATGGTGCGCACTGCGGCCATCAGGTTGCCCTGCGACTTGGACTCGCCTTCGTCTTCTTCGCTGTCGGTCAGCAGTTGCAGGCCGATCCACAGCAGCAGGCAGCCGCCGATGATCTGTAGGTAGGACAGCTCCAGCAGTTTCGCGGCCACCACCGTGAGCGCAATGCGCAGGACCACGGCGGCGCCGGAGCCCCAGAAGATGGCCTGCTTTTGCTGGTGGGGCGGCAGCGAGCGCGCGGCCAGGGCGATCACCACGGCGTTGTCGCCCGACAGGATGATGTTGATCCAGACGATCTTGACCAGACCGATCCAGAAGTCGGGAGAAGAGAGGAATTCCATGCAAAAGCTCCGGTGTTATGAATGAAGAAGCGCCCGAAACCGGGGCTTCGGGCGCTTCTCTTGTTGGAGACCGCAGTGTATCGGGCGCACGCGCCCGGATCGTCCGTAATTTTGCTTACAGATGCAGCCTTACTTCAGCTGTGCCTTGAGCAGCTTGCCCAGCTCGGAGGGGTTGCGCGTCACCACGAAGCCGCACTCTTCCATGATGGCGAGCTTGGCGTCGGCCGTATCGGCACCACCCGAGATCAGCGCGCCGGCGTGGCCCATGCGCTTGCCGGGGGGTGCCGTCACGCCCGCGATGAAGCCGACCACGGGCTTCTTCATGTGGGCCTTGCACCACTGAGCGGCCTCGGCCTCGTCGGGGCCGCCGATCTCGCCGATCATGATCACGGCGTCGGTGTCCGGGTCGTCGTTGAAAGCCTTCATCACGTCGATGTGCTTGAGGCCATTGATCGGGTCGCCGCCGATACCCACGGCGCTCGACTGGCCCAGGCCCACTTCGGTGAGCATGGCCACGGCTTCATAGGTCAGCGTGCCGGAGCGCGAGACCACGCCGATGCGGCCCTTGCGGTGGATGTGACCGGGCATGATGCCGATCTTGATCTCGTCGGGCGTGATCAGGCCGGGGCAGTTGGGGCCCAGCAGCAGGGTCTTCTTGCCGCCGGCGGCTTCCTTGGCCTTCATCTTGTTGCGCACCATCAGCATGTCCTTGACCGGAATGCCTTCGGTGATGCAGATGGCCATGTCCAGGTCGGCTTCCACGGCCTCCCAGATCGCATCGGCGGCGCCTGCGGGCGGCACGTAGATCACAGACACGGTGGCGCCCGTCTGCTGGGCGGCTTCCTTCACGGAGGCGTAGATCGGAATGTTGAAGATCGACTCGCCGGCCTTCTTGGGGTTCACGCCCGCCACGAAGCAGTTCTTGCCGTTCGCGTATTCCTGGCACTTCTCGGTGTGGAACTGGCCCGTCTTGCCCGTGATGCCCTGGGTGATGACCTTGGTGTCTTTGTTGATGTAGATCGACATGTGTGTTCTCCGGGCTTACTTGACGGCAGCAACGATCTTGGTCGCGGCTTCGGCCATGGTGTCTGCGGCGATGATGGGCAGGCCGGACTCGGCCAGCATCTTCTTGCCCAGCTCTTCGTTCGTGCCCTTCATGCGCACGACCAGCGGCACGTTCAGGTTCACGGCCTTGCAGGCGGTGATCACGCCGGTGGCGATGGTGTCGCACTTCATGATGCCGCCGAAGATGTTGACCAGAATGCCCTTGACCTTGGGGTTCTTGAGCATGATCTTGAAGGCTTCGGTGACCTTCTCGGGGGTGGCGCCGCCGCCCACGTCCAGGAAGTTGGCGGGCTCGCCGCCGAACAGCTTGATGGTGTCCATGGTCGCCATGGCCAGGCCGGCGCCGTTGACCAGGCAGCCGATGTTGCCGTCCAGGCTGATGTAGGCCAGGTCGAACTTGGAGGCTTCCACTTCGGCCGGGTCTTCTTCGTCCAGATCGCGCAGGGCCACGATCTCGGGGTGGCGGAACAGGGCGTTGGCGTCGAAGTTGAACTTGGCGTCCAGGGCCACCAGGTTGCCCTTGGAGTCGCAGTTCAGCGGGTTGATTTCGACCAGCGACGCGTCCGTTTCCATGTAGCACTTGTAGAGCTTGGCGAACAGGTCCACGGCCTGGTCCACCGAAGCGCCCGACAGGCCGATGGCGGCGGCGATCTTCTTCGATTGGTCGGCGGTGATGCCGGTGAGCGGGTCGATGTACTCGGTGACGATCTTCTCGGGCGTGGAGTGGGCCACTTCCTCTATGTCCATGCCGCCTTCGCTCGATGCGATGAAGGCGACCTTCTGCGTGGCGCGGTCGGTGACCAGCGAGACGTAGAGTTCGTTCTTGATGTCGGCGCCGTCTTCAATGTACAGGCGGCGGACCTTCTGGCCTTCGGGGCCGGTCTGGTGGGTCTTGAGCTGCATGCCCAGGATTTCGCCGGCCAGGCGCTTCACGTCGTCAATGGTCTTGGCCACCTTCACGCCGCCGCCCTTGCCACGGCCACCGGCGTGGATCTGGGCCTTGACGACCCACACGGGGCCGCCGAGCTTCTGGGCGGCTTCCACGGCTTCCTGCACCGTGAAAGCGGGAATGCCGCGCGGAACGGGCACACCAAAACTGCGCAAGATTTCCTTGCCTTGGTATTCGTGAATCTTCATGAGGTCTCTCTCAGGGAAG
>JASLFM010000183.1 GCA_030150585.1 Acidovorax sp. | reverse complement strand
GGCACAGGCAGACCAGGGCAGCCAGCGCGATCTTGGAGGCATCGGTGGCATGGGCGAACATGGATTCGCCGAACACCGCGCGCCCCAGTGCAATGAAGTACAGGCCGCCCACGAGCTGTCCATCGATCCACGTCTCCACGCTGTGCGCGTAGCCTGCGGCGTGAAAAACCTCGTATGCGGCCACCATGCGCGGCACGATCCAGGTGCCGGGCTGGCCGGGCCGCTGCGTGCCGGCGCAGGCGCGGATCACCGCGCTGAAATCATGGTCCACGCGCACTTCGCAGCGCGGGTCTGCCCGGAACTTGCGCAGCGTCTTGCGCAGGGAGTGGTGCAGCCGGAACTGCCCCACCGGCAGCACCATGCGCGGGTCGGGTGACCACCACAGGATGGGCTGGCCCGTGTTGAACCAGGGAAAGATGCCCCGTCCGTAGGCGCGCAGCAGGTGCTCTGTGTCGAGCGTTCCGCCCGCCGCGAGCAGGCCGGGGGCGGGGTCCTGCGCTCCCCAGGCCTGCTCGGGGCTGGGGAAGGGGTCGTGGGGTTCCAGCCAGGGCAGGGGGGCGGACATGCGGGCGCGCGTGGAATAGGGTGCGAGCATTGTCGCGCACCCCATCGGGGCAGTATGGGCAAAAAAAAGCCCAGTGCGAGCACTGGGCTTGAAGGGATCCCTGAAACGGGGGTTTCGAGAGGATCCAAGGAGACAACTGGTGGCCCTGAAACCATCTGGCTCGGGGCAATGATTCGATTATCAGGGTAATCCCTGGACCGAGCCTAGAGTGTGCACTCCAGACAACGGTCTGTCGGCTCAGCGCTTGCGGGGCGTTGCAGCTTTGGCAGCGGTGTTGGCCACAGCGTTGAAGTTGGCTTCGGCTACGTCGGAAGCCTGCTTCACGGCCTTTTGCACGGATTCGAAGGCGTTGCTGGCTGCCGACACGGCGCTCTTCATCACGGCCACGGCGGTTTCGGAGCCGGCGGGGGCGTTCTTGGCGGCACTGTCCACCAGGTTGGCGAAGCTCTTTTGCACTTCGACGGCCTGGTTCTCGAACGCCTTGCCAAACTCGGCGCTGGTGCCCGAGGCGATGTCGTACAGGTGGCGGCTGTAGGCGGCGGTCTTTTCAGCCAGGGGCTGGAACAGGCTGGCTTGCAGGGCCAGCAGTTCTTGCGCGTCCTTCACGCTCAGCACGGCCTGGGTGTGGGTGGCGGCTTCGGTCAGGGCGGCGCGCGAGGCGGTCACGTTCAGTTCGACGAGCTTTTCCACGCCTTCGAAGGCTTTGCTGGTCAGGCCGAACAGGGTTTCGAGGTTGGCTTTGTGGGAGGCCAGGATTTGCTCTGCGGTCAGCGACATGTCATATCTCCAAGAAAGATGGGTACTTGCGGACATCTGCGCTGACGGACCCTTGTGGTCATGTTGCAGTGCAGCATGGGTTGAATTTTAGGCGCTTGTGCGACTATTGCAAGGGTTTTGTTGCATTGCAGCAATTTTTAGAGGGCCGCACCAAAAAGAGACCCTTGCCACAATCGCGCCATGAAAGCCTTCTATGCCGACCACTTCGTGCTGCCGCTGCCTGAAGGGCACCGTTTTCCCATGGCCAAGTACCGCATGCTGCGCGACCGGCTTGTGGCGGAATTGCCGGCCCTGAGCTTGCACGAAGCGCCTGCCGCAACCGACGCGCAGCTCGCGCTGGTGCACAGCCCGGGCTACATCGCGGCCGTGGCGCAGGGCGCGCTGGAGGCCGCAGCGCAACGGGAGATCGGCTTTCCCTGGAGCCCTGCGATGGCCGAGCGCGCGCGGCGTTCCGTGGGCGGCACGCTCGCGGCCTGCCGAGCCGCCCTGGACGAGGGCGTGGCGGGCAACCTCGCGGGCGGCACGCACCATGCCTACGCGGACCGCGGCAGCGGCTTTTGCGTGTTCAACGACGTGGCCGTCGCGGCGCGGCTCATGCAGGCCGAGTGGATGCAGGTGTGGCCGCTGCGCGTGGCCGTGATCGACCTTGATGTGCACCAGGGCAACGGCACGGCGCGCATCTTCGAGGGCGACGACAGCGTTTTCACGCTCTCCCTTCATGGAGCGCGCAACTTTCCCTTCCGCAAGGAGCGCAGCGACCTCGACGTGGAACTGCCCGACCGCTGCGGCGACGCCGCCTACCTCGAGGCGCTGGAGCAGGCCCTCGACGCGCTCGCGCGCCATTTCGAGCCGGGACTGGTGCTGTACCTGGCCGGAGCGGACCCCCACGAGGGTGACCGGCTGGGGCGCCTGGCGATCACTCACGATGGCCTGGAGGCGCGCGACCGCCGCGTGTTCGACTGGGCCTGGCAGCGCCGCGTGCCGCTGGCCTTCGTGATGGCGGGCGGCTATGGCCGCGACCTCGCCGACACCGTGCAGGCGCAGTGCGCCACCTGGCGCGTGGCGCAGCAGTACCACGCCCGCTGGCAGCGGCTGGCAGAATAGTCTGCCATGACCGCTCCCACCGCACCGCGCCGCGCGCCCGAGCCCCGCAGCGCGTACCGCGCCTTTCGCGCCATCACCACCCGCTGGTCCGACAACGATGTCTACGGCCACGTGAACAACGTCGTTTACTACAGCTGGTTCGACACGGCCGTAAACGCGCACCTCATCGACCAGGGCGCGCTCGACATCCATGGGGGCGAGACCATCGGCCTCGTGATCGAGACGCAGTGCAACTACTTCGCGCCGCTCGCTTTCCCGCAGGCGGTGGATGCGGGCATCCGCGTGGCCCACATCGGCACGTCGAGCGTGCGCTATGAAGTGGGCCTGTTCGGCGCGGGCGAGCCCCTGTGCGCGGCGGCCGGGCATTTTGTGCACGTGTACGTGGACCGCGCCACACGCCGGCCCGTGCCGCTGCCGCCGCGCTTGCGTGCGGTGCTGGAGGCGCTGGCGCCGCGCTGAGCTTTTTTGACGCCGGCTCCTACGTATTCCCCAGGGCGCGAGGGCCGCACGCGATGGCCTACACTGTGCCTTCGCCTGGGCCGGCCCGCGGGAGGGGATGGCCGTTTCTTCCAGGGGCTGCGTGGCTGCCCCGTCCTGCCATGATCATCACCAGCCTGCTCGACACCGACCTCTACAAGTTCACGATGATGCAGGTGGTGCTGCACCAGTTTCCGGGGGCGCAGGTCGAGTACCGTTTCAAGTGCCGCAACCCGGGCGTGCAGCTCGCGCCGTACGTGCGCGAGATCCGCGACGAGATTCGCTCGCTGTGCAGCCTGCAGTTCCAGGACGCTGAACTCGCCTACCTGCGCTCGCTGCGCTTCATCAAGAGCGATTTCGTGGACTTCCTGGGGATCTTCAAGCTCAACGAGAAGTACATCCAGGTCACGCCACTGCCTTCGGGCGAGATCGAGATCGCGATCCGCGGGCCCTGGCTGCACACTATCTTGTTCGAAATCCCGGTGCTCGCCATCGTGAACGAGGTGTACTTCCGCAACACGCAGAAGGTGCCCGACTTTCCCGAGGGGCGCCGGCGGCTCGATGCCAAGATCGCCCAGTTGCAGGGGGAGGACCTGTCCGAGCTCAAGATTGCCGACTACGGCACGCGCCGGCGCTTCTCGCGCGCCTGGCATGAGGAGGTGCTGCGCGTGCTGTGTGCGCGCCTGGGCACGGGCGACCGCCGGCCGGACGGCGTGGTCGGGCCGGGCCAGTTCGCGGGCACCAGCAACGTGCTCTACGCGATGAAGCTGGGCCTCACGCCGCTGGGCACCATGGCGCACGAGTACCTCCAGGCCTGCCAGGCCCTGGGCCCGCGCCTGCGCGACAGCCAGGTGTTCGGCTTCGAGATGTGGGCCAAGGAGTACCGGGGCGACCTGGGCATCGCACTGTCCGACGTGTACGGCATGAGCGCCTTCCTGCGCGACTTCGACCTGTACTTCTGCAAGCTCTTCGACGGTGCGCGCCACGACAGCGGCGATCCGTTCGCCTGGGGCGAGCGCCTTCTGGACCACTACCGCAAGAACCGCGTGGACCCGCTGACCAAGACGCTGATCTTCAGCGACGCGCTCACGGTGCCGCGCACCATCGAGCTGTTCCGGCGCTTCCACGGCCGCTGCCAGCTCGCGTTCGGCATCGGCACCAACCTCACCAACGACCTGGGCTGCGAGCCGCTGCAGATCGTGATCAAGATGACGCGCTGCAACGGTCAGCCCGTGGCCAAGCTGTCCGACGCGCCCGGCAAGGGCATGTGCGACGACGAGAAGTACCTGGCCTACCTGCGCCAGGTGTTCGAGATTCCCGCCGAGGCCTGAGATTCCATAAGAACGAAAAGGAGATTCCGAGATGAAGAAGTATTGGCGCTGGCTGTCCGTGGCGGCCCTGTGCGCCGCACCGGCCTGGGCCGGCGCGGCCGAGATCGACGGCCGCACGCTCTCGGTGCTGTGGGGTGTGCCGTTCGCAGGCATCCTGCTGTCGATCGCGCTCATGCCGCTGCTTGCCCCGAGCTTCTGGCACCACCACTTCGGCAAAGTGGCAGCGGCCTGGGCGCTTGCCTTTCTCGTGCCGTTCGCCGCGGTGTTCGGTCCGGCGGCCGCGGGCGTGAACCTCGTGCATGCACTCTTGGCCGAGTACATCCCCTTCGTGATTCTGCTCACGGCGCTTTTCACCGTGGCCGGGGGCATCTACATCCGGGGCAACCTGCACGGCAGCCCGGGGTTGAACACCGGCATCCTCGCCATCGGGGCCGTGCTCGCGAGCTTCATGGGCACCACGGGTGCCTCGATGCTGTTGATCCGCCCGCTGATCCGCGCCAACGACAACCGCCGGCACACGGCACACGTGGTGGTGTTCTTCATCTTCATCGTGAGCAACGCGGGCGGCTCGCTCACGCCGCTAGGCGACCCGCCGCTGTTCCTGGGCTTCCTCAAGGGGGTGAGCTTCTTCTGGACCGTGGGCCACATTCTTCCCGAGACCTTGTTCCTCGTGGGCATGCTGCTGGCGCTGTTCTATGCGCTCGACAGCTGGTACTTCCACCGCCACGGCGAGCTGCGGCGCGTGGATCCCACGCCCGACACCCGGGGCATCGGTTTCGACGGTAAGCTCAATTTCGCGCTGCTCGGCGCCGTGGTGGGGCTGGTGCTGCTCAGCGGCTTCTGGAAGTCGGGCGTGGCATTCGACATTGCGGGCACCGAAGTCGGCCTGCCCGGCCTCGTGCGCGATGTGGGGCTCATCGCCGTGACGCTGCTGTCCCTCGCGCTCACGCCCAAGGCCGTGCACGAGAACAACCAGTTCGGCTGGGCGCCCATGCAAGAAGTGGCCAAGCTGTTCGCGGGCATCTTCCTCACCATCATCCCCGTGATCGCGATGCTCAAGGCCGGCACCGACGGGCCGTTCGGCGCCATCATTCGCGCCGTGACGCGGCCCGACGGCTCGCCCGACCCGGCCATGTACTTCTGGGCCGCAGGCGCACTCTCGTCCTTTCTCGACAATGCACCCACCTACCTCGTGTTCTTCAACACGGCGGGCGGCGACCCCGCGGTGCTCATGACCACGCTCGCTCCCACGCTGGCGGCGATTTCCGCGGGGGCCGTGTTCATGGGCGCCAACACCTACATCGGCAACGCGCCCAACCTCATGGTCAAGGCCATTGCCGAGGACCGGGGCGTGAAGATGCCGAGCTTCTTCGGCTACATGCTGTGGTCGGTGGGCATCCTCGTTCCGCTTTTCGTCGTCATGACATTCATCTGGTTCCGTTGATATGAGCAAACCCAAGATATTGGTAGCGCGCGAAATTTTCCCCGACGTCGTGGAGCGCCTGCGCGCGCACTTCGACGTGCAGGACAACCCCCAGGACACCATCTGGAGCCCCGCCGAGCTGGCTGCGCAACTGGCGGACAAGGACGGCGCCCTTACCACCGGCAGCCAGCGCATCGACGCGGCGCTGCTCGCGGCCTGCCCGGGCCTGAAGATCGTGGCCAATATGGCCGTGGGCTACAACAACTTCGATGTGGAGGCCATGACGGCCGCGGGCGTACAGGGCACGAACACTCCCGATGTGTTGACCGAGACCACGGCCGACTTCGGCTTCGCGCTGCTCATGGCCACCGCGCGGCGCATGGCCGAGAGCGAGCACTACCTGCGCGCGGGCCTGTGGAAGCAATGGCGCTACGACATGTTCGCGGGCGCCGAGGTGCACGGCAGCACGCTGGGCATCATCGGCATGGGCCGCATCGGCCAGGGCATTGCCAAGCGCGGTGCGCACGGCTTTGGCATGAATGTGGTCTACCACAACCGCTCGCGCCTCACCCCCGAGCTGGAGGCCGAGTGCAAGGCCCGCTACGTGGGCAAGGACGAACTGCTGGCCATGGCCGACCACGTGGTGCTGGTGCTGCCCTACACGCCCGAGAGCCACCACACCATCGGCGCCGCCGAGCTCGCGAAGATGAAGCCCACGGCCACGCTGGTGAACATCGCGCGCGGTGGCATCGTGGACGACGCCGCACTCGCGCAGGCGTTGCGTGCGGGCACCATTGCCGCCGCGGGTCTGGACGTGTTCGAGGGTGAGCCCGCCGTGCACCCCGATCTGCTCACCGTGCCCAACGTGGTGCTCACGCCGCACATCGCGAGTGCCACCGTGGCCACGCGCCGCGCCATGGCCAACCTCGCGGCAGACAACCTCATCGCATTCTTCGACGGGCGCGGCCCGCTCACGCCCATCAACCGGCCTGCACGCTGAGCCGTTTTCAAGCAAAATCGGCCGCCAGCGCCTGTGAGACAAGCGCTGCCAGCTATTGAAATCGTAGTACTACCGCTTTGACCACTGAACTCCTGGCCCTGCTGGCCGCCGCGTTGCTGATCGTCCTGGCCCTGGGTTTGGGCTTGTTCTGGGGCGCGGCGCGCGGGCGCCGCGAGGCCGAGGCCCGGCAGGCCGATGCCCTCGCGGCGGCGCGTAGCCAGGCGCAGATGGAGGTGCAGGCCGCGGTGGGCGCGCAGATTGCGACGGCGCAGGAGCGCGTGCGCGGGCTGGAGGAGGAGCGCAGCAGCCTGCTCGCCGAGCTGCAGCAGCTCAAGGCGCAGGCCCAGGCCGCGCAGGCGCAGGCGGCACAGGTGCATGCCCAACTGCAAGCCCAACTCGCGGCCCAGGCTGCGCAATGGGAGGCCGAGCGCCAGTCCGCGCAGGAAAAACTCGCGCTGCTCACGCAGGCCCGCGAGGCGCTCACGCACCAGTTCAAGAGCCTGGCAAACGACATCCTCGAAGAAAAGGGCAGGCGCTTTGCCGAACAGAACCAGCAGAGCCTGAGCCAGCTGCTCGATCCGCTGCGCACGCGCCTGTCGGAGTTTCAAGGGAAGGTGGAGCAGTTCTACGACGCCGAGGGTAAGCAGCGCTCGGCCCTGGCGCAGCAGGTGCACCAGCTCATGGGCCTGAACCAGACGCTGAGCGAGGACGCCAAGAACCTCACGCAGGCGCTCAAAGGATCGACCAAGGCGCAGGGTAACTGGGGCGAGCTGATCCTGGAGCGCGTGCTCGAAACGGCCGGGCTGCGCAAGGGCTTCGAGTACGACGTGCAGGAGAACCACCTGCGCGAAGACGGCTCGCGCGCCCAGCCCGACGTCGTGCTCCACCTGCCCGAGGACCGCCACCTCGTGATCGATGCCAAGGTCTCGCTGCTGGCCTACGAGGAGTGGGCGACCAGCGACGACGAGGCACTGCGCACTGCCGCGCAGCGCCGCCACCTCGACTCGGTGCGTCAGCACATCAAGGGCCTGGCCGAGCGCAACTACCAGCAGCTCTACGGCCTGCAGTCGCTCGACTTCGTGCTGATGTTCGTGCCCATCGAGCCCGCGTTCATGCTCGCCGTCTCGTCCGACGGACAGCTCTACGGCGACGCCTGGAACAAGAACGTGCTGCTCGTCAGCCCCTCCACGCTGCTGTTCGTGGTGCGCACCGTGGCCCACCTGTGGCGCCAGGAGGCGCAGACGCGCAACGCGCAGGAGATCGCCAAGCGCGGTGCCGAGCTGTACGACCACCTCACGGCCTTCGTCGAGGAGCTGGAGAAAGTGGGCAAGAACCTTTCGCAGGCCTCCGACGCCTACCACAAGGCCTTCAACAAGCTCAGCAAGAACCGCGGCAACGTGATCCGCCGTGCCGAGATGCTCAAGGAGCTGGGCGTCAAGCCCACCAAGGCCTTGCCTCCAGCATTGGTGGAATCGGCCCGGGACGAGGATTCCGAGGAAAAGGCTGCCGCAGCCCCTGCCCAGACTGCGCCAAATGCTCCCGAAGGTATAGCGGACCAAAGCAAGGGCCCGGCATGAACTGGGCGCTGGCGCGGCTGATCGCCGGGCAGATCTGCGTGCACGCCTGCATGGCGGGCATGCGCATGGCGTCGCCGCTGCTGGCGCTGCGCGAGGGTTACAGCGCCGCCGCCGTGGGGGTGCTGCTCGCGCTGTTCGCGCTGACGCAGGTGTTCCTTGCGCTGCCTGCGGGGCGCTATGCCGACCGCCACGGCCTCAAGCGCCCCGTGGGCTATTGCGTGATTGCGGCCTGCTCGGGGGCGGGGCTGGCGCTGGCGTTCCCGGTCTTTCCGGTGCTATGCCTCGCGGCGCTGCTCACGGGGGGGGCCACGGGGGGCGCAACCATTGCACTGCAGCGCCACGTGGGCCGAGCCGCGCACGACGCGACGCAACTGCGCCAGGTGTTCAGCTGGCTCGCCATCGGGCCGGCCGTGTCCAACTTCATCGGGCCGTTCTGCGCGGGCCTGCTCATCGACCACGCGGGCTCCGAGGCGGGCAGCATGGCGGGCTTCCGCGCGGCCTTCGCGCTCATGGCCGTGCTGCCCGTGGCGACCTGGTTCTGGGTGCGTGCCACGCACGAGCTGCCGCCCGTCATCGCGGCCGAAGGCGGCCCCCGGCAGCGCGTGTGGGACCTGGTGCGCGAGACGGGCTTTCGGCGCCTGCTGCTCGTGAATTGGTTCCTGTCCTCGTGCTGGGACGTGCACACCTTCGTGGTGCCGCTGCTGGGCTATGAGCGCGGCATCTCCGCATCGGGCATCGGCACCATCCTTGGCGCCTTCGCGATCGCGGCAGCCGTGATCCGGTTGCTCATGCCCATCGTGGCCGAGCGGCTGCGGGAGTGGGCCGTGGTGACGGGCGCCATGCTGGCCACGGCCCTGCTCTTTGCCGTTTACCCGCTGCTGCCCACGGCCTGGGCCATGGGCGTGTGCTCGGTGCTGCTGGGTTTTGCGCTCGGCTCGGTGCAGCCCATGATCATGAGCATGCTGCACCAGATCACGCCCCCCCAGCGCCATGGCGAGGCATTGGGCCTGCGGCTCATGACCATCAATGCATCGAGCGTGCTCATGCCCATGCTGTTCGGCTCCATGGGCGCCATCATCGGCGTGGCGGGCTTGTTCTGGGTGGTGGGCGCGGGCGTGGGGGCGGGCGCGCGCGTGGCGTGGCTGCTGGGGCCAGCGGGGCACAAGGGCCTGCCCCCGCCGGGACACTGAGTCGCCCTACAGCTCGTAGAACTTCTTGATGACCGACCAAGCCTCTTCCGGGTCGTCGGTCATATGGAACAGGCCGAGGTCCTTCGCCGAGATCGTACCTTCTTCGATAAGCACCTCGAAGTTGATGACGCGTTTCCAGAAGTCGGTGCCGAACAGCACGATGGGCACAGGTTTGGCCTTGCCGGTCTGCACGAGTGTGAGCACCTCGAACAGCTCGTCGAGCGTGCCGAAGCCGCCCGGAAAGGCCACGAGCGCCTTCGCGCGCATCATGAAATGCATCTTGCGCAGCGCGAAGTAGTGGAACTTGAAGCTCAGCGTGGGGGAGATGAAGCGGTTGCCGCTCTGCTCGTGCGGCAGCACGATGTTCAGGCCGATGGTGGGAGCGCCTACGTCGTGCGCGCCGCGGTTGGCCGCCTCCATGATGCCAGGGCCGCCGCCTGTACAGATGTAGATGCGGTCCGCGGGCTCCTGCCGCTTGCTGTGCTCGGCCACGATGCGCGCGAACTGGCGCGCCTGCTCGTAGCGCTGTGCATTGCGCACGGCGCGCCGCGCGAGCGCAATGCGGTCCGCATCGCCGCTGGCCTCGGCCTCGGCCAGCTGGCGTTCGGCTTCCTTGGGAGAGATGAAGCGCGCGCTTCCGTAGACCACCACGGTGTTCTCGATGCCCTGCGCGGCCTGCTCCAGGTCGGGCTTGAGCATTTCGAGTTGGAAGCGAATGCCGCGCGTCTCGCGACGGAACAGGAATTCGGGGTCCGCGAAGGCCAGGCGGTTGGAGTCGGCTTGCAGCAGGTTGCCGTTGTGGGCGTGGTTGTGCAGTTCGGCCCAGGCATCGGCCAAGCGGCGTTCGTTCAGTTGGGTGTTGGCTTGCATAAGGGGCACATTGTGGCGCGATTCTTCTCGCTCCCAGGCCCTAGCTGGACCGCTGCGCCAGCCACCAGCCCACGCTCTGCATGCCCAGTACCGTGAGCAGCAGCGAGCCGAACAGGTGCAGCGCGGCCACGCTCAGGGCCCAGCCGTAGCGCTGCTGGTGCAGCAGACCCACCACCTCGGCCGAGAAGCTCGAGAACGTGGTGAGCGCACCCAAAAAACCCGTGACCAGGGCCAGGCGCCAGGCCGGGTCGAGGTGGGGCAGGGCTTCAAAGGCGGCCACGCAGACGCCGATCAGGTAGCCGCCGATAAGGTTGGCTGCGAGCGTGCCCCAGGTGAGCGGCCCGCCGGTGTTGAGCCACAGGCCCAGCCGCCAGCGTGCAAGTGCGCCGATGCAGGCGCCAGCGCAGATCGACACAACGTTGAGCATGGGCTCGATTATGGGTGTCAGCGGGCTGACATCTGCTGCGGCAGCCAGGTCACGATGCCTGGGAACAGGTAGAGCAGGGCCACGGCCGCACACATGAGCAGGAACATGGGGGCAGCCACCTTGGCGATCCACGGCAGTTGCTTGCCCGTCATGCCTTGCAGCACGAACAGGTTGAAGCCCACGGGCGGTGTGATCTGCGCCATCTCGACCACGAGTACGATGAAGATGCCAAACCAGATCGGGTCGATGCCCGCGGCCTGCACTGTGGGCATGAGCACGCCCATGGTGAGCACCACCATGGAGATGCCGTCGAGGAAGCAGCCGAGGATGATGAAGAACACCGCCAGCGCGAAGATCAGCTGCGCCTTGGCAAGGCCGAGCGTGCCAATCCATTCGGCCAGGTGGCGCGGCAAACCGATGTAGCCCATGGCCAGCGTGAGGAAGGCCGCGCCGGCGAGGATGAGCCCGATCATGCAGTACAGCCGCGTGGCACCGAGCAGTGCGTCGCGAAAGGCGCTCCAGGTGAGTGAGCCTTGCACCGCCGACAGGACCAGCGAGCCCACCACACCCACGCCCGCTGCCTCGGTGGCGGTGGCCAGACCCGTGTAGATGGAGCCGAGCACGGCCGCGATCAGCAGCACCACGGGGATGAGGCTGCGCGAGGCGGAAAGCTTCTGCATGAAGCTCAGCTGTTCGTCCGCGCGGGGCACCAGCCCGGGGTTGCGCAGCGCCCAGACCATGATGTAGCCAGAGAACAGCGCGGCCAGCAGCACGCCGGGCAGCACCCCCGCGATGAAGAGCTGCGAGATCGAGACTTCGGCCATTACACCGTAGACGATCATGATGATCGAGGGCGGAATCAAGAGGCCCAGCGTGCTTGCGCCCGCGAGCGTGCCCACCACCATGTGCTCGGGGTAGCCGCGCCGCGTGAGTTCGGGCAGGGTCATCTTGCCGATCGTGGCGCAGGTAGCGGCGCTGGAGCCCGACACGGCCGCGAAGATGGTGCAGCCCACCACGTTGGTGTGCAGCAGCCGGCCCGGCAGGCCCTGCACCCAGGGGGCGAGGCCTTTGAACATGTCCTGCGACAGCCGCGTGCGAAAGAGGATTTCCCCCATCCAGATGAAGAGCGGCAGGGCTGTGAGCGTCCAGCTCGACGCGGAGCCCCAGATCGTCACGGCCATGGCGTCGCCCGCGGGGCGCGAGGAAAACAATTGCATGCCGATCCAGGCCACGCCCGAGAGCGTGAGCCCGATCCACACGCCGCTGCCCAGGATCAGGAACAGCGACAGCACCAGCAGGCTGGTAATGGCGAGATCACTCATGGTGAAGGAGATTTATTCGTTGCGCAGCGCTTCGCCGGCCTGCGGCGCGGCGCGGCGGCCCCGCAGTTCCAGCACCAGCTCGTCGAGGAAGGCAATCGCGAGGACGATGGTGCCCAGGGCCATGCTCAATTGGGGAATCCACAGCGGCGTGGCGTCGTTGCCCGTCGAGACGTCGTTGAACTCGTAGGACTGCCACGCCAGCTTGCTGCTGTAGTAGGCGAACAGCAGGGCCAGCACCGAGGCGGCTGCCAGAGCCCACACCTCCAGCCCCTTGCGGGCCGGGCCCTTGAGGGCGTTGAGCACCAGGGTGACGCGGATGTGCTCGCCGCGCTTGAGCGTGTGCGCAAGCGCGAGGAAGCCCGATGCGGCCATGAGGTAGCCCGCGTAGGCGTCGATGCCGGGCACGAGGAAATGGAACTGCCGGCTCAGGATGGACAGCAGCACCATGCCCAGCAGCGCGACCATGAAAAGCGCCGCCAGGGCGGCGGCGCTGCCGTAAAGGGCGTCGAGCAGGCGGCGCATTATTTGCGGTAGGCGTTGACGACGGCCTGTCCGTCCGGGCCCGCTTTTTCAAGCCATTCCTTGAGCATGGTGTCGCCCACCTTGGCCAGATCGGCCTTGAGCTGGGGCGAGGGCGGGAGCACCTGCATGCCCTCGGCCTTGAGCTTGGCCAGCGTGTCCGCATTGACCTTTTCGCTCGCGGCCCAGCCGCGCGCCTCGGCGTCGGCGGCGGCCTTGCGCAGGGC
>JASLFM010000016.1 GCA_030150585.1 Acidovorax sp. | reverse complement strand
CCCGAGGGCCGCAGCATCGTGGTGCTTGCCAAGCAGAAGTTCAACCTGCGCGAGCGCGACGTGGCCAGCCTCGGCGCCCACTTCATGCACTTCACGGCCCAGACGCGCATGAGCGGCGTGGACCTGCCGGGCCCGCGCCTGCTGCGCAAGGGCGCGGCCGACGCCATTCGCCAGCATGTGCAGGCGCTGGGCGGCCAGTTCCCGAGCGCACTGCAGGCCACGGTGGACGACGTGGCGCGGCGCGGCAGCACACCGCTCGTCGTGGCCGACGGCACACGCGTGCTCGGCGTGGTGGAGCTCAAGGACATCGTGAAGGGCGGAATCAAGGAACGCTTCGCCGAATTGCGCCGCATGGGCATCCAAACCGTGATGGTGACGGGCGACAACCGACTCACGGCCGCCGCCATCGCGGCCGAGGCCGGCGTGGACGACTTCCTTGCCGAGGCCACGCCCGAGGCCAAGCTCAAGCTCATCCGCGAGCACCAGGCCGCCGGCCGACTCGTGGCGATGACGGGCGACGGCACCAACGACGCTCCCGCCCTGGCCCAGGCCGACGTGGCCGTGGCCATGAACACCGGCACGCAGGCCGCCAAGGAGGCCGGCAACATGGTGGACCTGGACAGCAACCCCACCAAGCTGATCGAGATCGTCGAGACCGGCAAGCAGATGCTCATGACGCGCGGCTCGCTCACCACGTTCAGCATCGCGAACGACGTGGCCAAGTACTTCGCCATCGTGCCCGCCGCGTTCGTGAGCACCTATCCGCAGCTCTCGGCGCTCAACGTCATGCACCTGGCCAGCCCCACCTCGGCCGTGCTGTCGGCGGTGGTCTTCAATGCGCTGGTCATCGTGTTCCTCATCCCGCTCGCGCTCAAGGGCGTGCGCTACCGCGCCGTGGGCGCCGCCTCGCTGCTGCGCCGCAACCTCGCCATCTACGGGCTGGGCGGCGTCATCGTGCCCTTCATCGGCATCAAGGCCATCGACCTGGCCGTGGCCGCGCTGGGCCTTGCTTGAAGACCAAGGAGTTACCACCATGCCCATCCTCCACCCCCGCGAAGACGTGCCGGCCAGCGAGCCCGGCCTGCTGCGCCCCGCGCTTTCGCTGTTCGTCGTGCTGTCCGCCGTGACCGGCCTGCTTTACCCGCTGGCCGTGACCGGTGTCGCCCAGGCCCTGTTCCCAGCCCAGGCCAACGGCAGCCTCATCGTGCAGAACGGCCGTGCCGTGGGCTCCGAGCTCATCGGCCAGTCGTTCTCCGACCCCAAGTACTTCTGGGGCCGCCCTTCGGTCACGGCCCCGATGGCTTACAACGCGGGCTCCTCGGGTGGCTCGAACCTCGGCCCCTCGAACCCGGCGCTCGCCGATGCCGTTCGCGAGCGCGTGCAAGCCCTGCGCGCGGCCGACCCGGACAACCGCGCAGCCGTGCCCGTGGACCTGGTCACGGCATCGGCCAGCGGACTGGACCCCCACATCAGCCGCGCCGCAGCCGACTACCAGATCGCCCGCGTGGCCCGCGCGCGCGGCCTGCCCGAGGCGCAGGTACGTACCTTGGTGGCGCAGCACACCGAGGGCGCGGTGCTCGGCTTCCTGGGGGAGCCGCGCGTGAATGTGCTGCGCGTCAACCTGGCCCTCGACGCCCTTCGGAAATGAGCCCTGGGGCCGGTATGCTCCGGCCCTGAACCATGCACGACGACCAACGCCCCGACCCGGATGCGCTGCTGCAGCGCGTCCAGCATGAGGAAGCACAGGCCCGGCGCGGCCGGCTGAAGATTTTCTTCGGCGCGTCGGCCGGGGTAGGCAAGACCTACGCCATGCTCGCGGCCGCGCGCGCTGCGCATGCCCAGGGCATGCCGCTGATCGTCGGGGTGGTCGAAACCCATGGCCGCTCGGAAACCGAGGCCATGGCGCGCGGCCTGCCGCGCCTGCCACTGGCCCACGTGCCCTACCGGGGCCGCGAGCTGACCGAATTCGACCTCGACGCCGCGCTGCGCCATGGCGCCGAGCATCCCGGCGCGCTCGTGCTGCTCGACGAGTTCGCCCACAGCAATGTGCCCGGATCGCGCCACCCCAAGCGCTGGCAAGACGCCGAGGAACTGCTCGCAGCAGGCATCGACGTGTGGACCACGATGAACGTGCAGCACCTCGAAAGCCTCAACGACATCGTGAGCGGCATCACGGGCATCCGCGTGTGGGAGACCGTGCCCGACCGCGTGTTCGACGAAGCCGACGAGGTCGTGGTGGTCGACCTGCCGCCCGACGAGCTGCTGCAGCGCCTCAAGGCCGGCAAGGTCTACCTGCCCCAGCAGGCCGAGCGGGCCGCCGCGCATTTCTTCCGCAAGGGCAACCTGCTCGCGCTGCGCGAGCTGGCCCTGCGCCGCACGGCCGACCGCGTGGACGAGGAGATGCAGGCCTACCGGCGCCGCAGCGCCGTGCAGTCGGTCTGGCCCACGCGCGAGGCCCTGCTGGCCTGCGTGGGCCCGGGCGAACACGGCGAGCAGGTGGTGCGCAGCTGCGCGCGCCTGGCCGGCCAGATCGAGGTGCCCTGGCA
>JASLFM010000544.1 GCA_030150585.1 Acidovorax sp. | reverse complement strand
CCCAGGGTGCTCGGGTCCACCGTCGACTCCGCATCGCCGCTTTCGGTGGGCGCCGTGTAGGTCACGTTGGTGATGGCGTCGGCACGGCTTTCCATGGCCTCGGTGGCCTGGTCGAGCTGCGTGGGCGACTGCACCTGTACGGTGAGCAGAATGCGCGTGACCTCGTTCTTGACCTGGTCGATGAGCTGGCGGAACAGCTCGAAGGCTTCGCGCTTGTATTCCTGCTTGGGCTGCTTTTGCGCATAGCCGCGCAGGTGGATGCCCTGGCGCAGGTAGTCGAGTGCCGAAAGGTGGTCGCGCCAGTTGCTGTCAAAGCTCTGCAGCAGCACGGCACGCTCGAACTGCGTGAAGTTCTCGCGGCCCACCAGGGCAACCTTGGCCTCGAAGCCCGCATTGGCGGCCTTCAGCACCTTCTCAAGGATTTCCTCGTCGGTGATGGCCTCGGAGCCCTCGACCTCCTTTTGCAGCGGCAGCTCGATCTGCCACTCCGATGCCAGGGCCTTCTCCAGGCCCGGCAGGTCCCACTGCTCTTCGACCGATTCGGCGGGCACGTACTGGCGCACCACATCCGTGAGGCAGTCCTCGCGCATCGCGGCGATCACGCCCGAGAGGTCGGTTGCATCGAGGATCTCGTTGCGCTGCTGGTAGATGACCTTGCGCTGGTCGTTGGCCACGTCGTCGTATTCGAGCAGCTGCTTGCGGATGTCGAAGTTGCGCGCCTCGACCTTTCGCTGGGCACTTTCAATGCTGCGGGTGACGATGCCGGCCTCGATGGCCTCGCCGTCGGGCATCTTGAGGCGGTCCATGATCGCCTTGACGCGGTCACCCGCGAAGATGCGCATCAGTTGGTCGTCCAGGCCCAGGTAGAAGCGCGACGAGCCCGGGTCGCCCTGGCGGCCCGAGCGGCCGCGAAGCTGGTTGTCGATGCGGCGCGACTCGTGGCGCTCGGTCGCAATGATGCGCAGGCCGCCCAGCGCCGTGACCTTTTCGTGGTCGGCCTTCCATTCGGCGCGCAGCTGCTCGATGCGCGCAGTGCGTTCGGCTTCAGACAGTGACTCGTCGGCTTCAATGGCCGCCACAGCCTTCTCGACGTTGCCGCCGAGCACGATGTCGGTGCCGCGGCCCGCCATGTTGGTGGCGATGGTGATCATGCCCGGGCGGCCCGCCTGGGCCACGATGTCCGCCTCACGGGCGTGCTGCTTGGCGTTGAGCACCTGGTGGGGCAAGCCCGCCTTGGTCAGCAGCTGCGAAATGAGTTCGGAGTTCTCGATCGACGTCGTACCCACCAGCACAGGCTGGCCGCGCTCATGGCACTCGCGGATGTCAGCGATCGCAGCTTCGTACTTCTCGCGCGTGGTCTTGTACACGCGGTCGAGCTGGTCTTCGCGCTTGCTCGGGCGGTTGGGCGGAATCACCACGGTCTCGAGGCCGTAGATCTCCTGGAACTCATAGGCCTCGGTGTCGGCCGTGCCGGTCATGCCCGCGAGCTTGCTGTAAAGGCGGAAGTAGTTCTGGAACGTGATCGACGCGAGCGTCTGGTTCTCGGCCTGGATGTTCACGCCCTCCTTGGCCTCGACGGCCTGGTGCAGGCCCTCGCTCCAGCGGCGGCCAGCCATGAGGCGGCCAGTGAACTCGTCGACGATCACGATCTCGCCGTTCTGCACCACGTAGTGCTGGTCACGGTGGTACAGGTGGTTGGCGCGCAGCGCCGCGTACAGGTGGTGCACCAGCGAGATGTTGGCCGGGTCGTAGAGCGACGCGCCTTCGGGGATCAGTCCTTCGCTCGCCAGGATGCGCTCGGCGTTCTCATGGCCCTGTTCGGTCAGGAACACCTGGTGCGTCTTTTCGTCGAGCGTGAAATCGCCAGGCTTGATGACGCCTTCGCCCGTGCGTGGATCGGCTTCGCCCTCCTGGCGCACGAGCAGCGGCACGACCTTGTTCATGGCGATGTACATCGCCGTGTGGTCCTCGGCCTGGCCACTGATGATGAGCGGCGTGCGCGCCTCGTCGATGAGGATCGAGTCCACCTCGTCCACGATCGCGTAGTTCAGGCCGCGCTGCACGCGGTCGCGCACCTCGTAGACCATGTTGTCGCGCAGGTAGTCGAAGCCGTACTCGTTGTTCGTGCCGTAGGTGATGTCGGCGTTGTAGGCGGCCTGCTTCTCCTCGCGCGGCATCTGGGGCAGGTTGATGCCCACCGTGAGGCCCAGGAAGTTGTACAGGCGCCCCATCCACTGCGCGTCGCGGCCGGCCAGGTAATCGTTCACCGTCACCACGTGCACGCCCTTGCCCGACAGTGCGTTCAGGTACACGGGCAGCGTGGCCGTGAGCGTCTTGCCCTCGCCCGTGCGCATTTCGGCTATCTTGCCGTAGTGCAGGGCCATGCCGCCGAGGAGCTGCACATCGAAGTGCCGCATCTTCATGATGCGTTTGGAGCCCTCGCGGACGACACAGAAGGCCTCCGGCAGGATCGCGTCGAGCGATTCGCCCTTGGCGACGCGGTCCTTGAACTCCTGCGTCTTGGCGCGCAGTTGCTCATCGCTCAGCTTCTCGTAGTCAGGCTCCATCGCATTGATGCGAGCCACCGTCTTGCGGTATTGCTTGAGAAGCCGGTCATTGCGGCTGCCGAATAGTTTGGTGAGGAAGTTGGTGGCCATGCGAACGAAACCGCCCCACCTGCGGCAGCGCGCCGGCGAAGCGACCAGAATCCCTAAGGTGAATTAAGTTCAGGTGGGGCCACTGCCCGGCAATTGCAAGCATGCCAGTGACGGGGAGCGGGTCCGGACCCAAGATTTTACCTGCCCGCCGCAGGACGGGGCCGCATGCGCCCCGTCTGGGCCACCGATGCGCTTTCGCCCGCAGCCAGGAATTTCTGCGGATCCTGCGGCACGCCCTGCACGAGCACCTCGAAATGCAGGTGGGGCCCCGTGGAGCGTCCCGTGGAACCTACCTCGGCGATCTTCTGCCCGCGCCGGACCAGATCGCCACGCTGCACATGGGTCTTGGACGTGTGGGCATAGCGAGTGACCAGTTGGTTGCCGTGGTCGATCTCCACCATGTGGCCGTAGGCGGGGTGAAATTCCTGCGCGAGCACCACACCCCCTGCCGCCGCCAGGATGGGCGTACCCGTGTCCGCCTGGAAGTCGAGCCCCGTATGCAGCGCGGACTGCCCCGTGAAGGGATCGATGCGCCAGCCGAAGGCCGACCCCGCCGGCTTGCCCAGCACGGGGGACTGCGTGGGCACCATGTGCTTGCGGATGTGCTGGTCGAACAGGCGCGATTCGAGCACGGTCATCAGGTCCACGCGCTGGTCCGCCTGCCGGCCGAGCTCGTCGAGCACGTCCTGCAGCTCATCCATCGACAGGGAATGCTGCGCCACGAGGGCGCCGCCGCGGCCCGGCAAGCGGGGCGCCTCCGAAGGTGCCATGCCCGCCAGACCCAGCACGCGCTCATCAAGCGATTCGAGCTGCACCATGCGGGCCTGCATCTCGCCCACTTTGCGCGCCATGGCATCGAGGTTGGCGCGCAGGAAGCGGTCACGCTCCTCGAATTCATCCTTGACCACCAGGCGCACCAGGGAGCCCACCACGGGCCAGCCTTCGCGCGCGCCCTTGAGGAATACCCAGTGGTACAACCCCAGGGCACAGAGCATGAGCAGGAGCGAAAGCAGCAGCCCCGCCAGTGCCAGCCGGGCACCCGAAAGGTGGATGCAGCGGCTGCGGGCGAACCTGGCGTCCGTGATAATCAAGTGCACGATCCCTCACTTTGCGCCCCGGGGCGCTGTTTCATGAACCGCCGCCACCACGCCATCACCCTGCTGCAAGCCGCCGAAGATTCGCCCACGCTGGCGAAGCTGGCGGCGCTCACGCGGGACTCAAGCGCTCGGCTCCATGCGATTCAGCTGTTGATTCCTCCGGCGCTGCGGGGGGCCGTACAAGCCGGCCCGATCGAAGGGGGTACTTGGTGCCTTCTGGTGAAGGGCAATGCCGCAGCAGCCAAGCTGCGCCAGCTGCTGCCAGCCTTGGAGGCCCACCTGCGCCGTAAGGGTTGGGAGGTTAACGCCATTCGCCTGAAAGTTCAAACCTGAACGAAGCGCCCTGCGGGGCGGCGGCGAATGCGCAATAAAGATGGTGCCGGTTGTCGGATTCGAACTGACGACCTACCGCTTACAAGGCGGGTGCTCTACCAACTGAGCTAAACCGGCGAAGCCTGTGATTCTATACCGGGTACGCCGTCATTTGACGCGTTTCAGCGCAGGTCGGCCGCCACCTGCGGGCGGCGTAGGGCGTGGCGCATCGTCGTCGCTGGAGGAGGTGTCGGCCACGGTCAGCTGCACCACGCGCTCATCAGCCGCACCAGAGGCCGCAGAGGCGGCGGGCTCGGCTGGGGACAGCGCAGCGGGCACGGACAACTCGGGCAGATCCACGGGCGGAGGAAATGCCATGCCCTGCCCGTTCTCGCGCGCATAGATCGCAATCACACGGCCCACGGGCACGATGATCTCGCGCGGCTGGCCGCCAAAACGCGCCTTGAACTCGATGAAGTCGTTGCCCAGTTGCAGCGCGCTCGTAGCGTCGTAGCTGATGTTGAGCACGATCTCGCCGTCCTTCACGTACTCACGCGGCACCTGCACGGAGTCGTCCACCCGCACGGCCACATAGGGCGTAAACCCGTTGTCCGAGCACCACTCATAGAGGGCGCGGATCAGGTAGGGGCGCGTGGAGGTGGAGTCCTGTGCGTTCATTGCGGTGGTCGGTGAAGGAGGCGGAAAACGCGCTTTTACTTGCGCATGACCTTTTCGGAGGGCGTGAGCGCTTCGATATAGGCAGGGCGCGAGAAGATGCGCTCGGCGTACTTCAGCAACGGCGCTGCATTCTTGGACAGGTCGATGCCGTAGTAGTCCAGGCGCCAGAGCAGCGGCGCGATTGCCACGTCGAGCATCGAGAAGTTCTCGCCCAGCATGTACTTGTTCTTGAGAAACACGGGAGCGAGCTGCGTCAGGCGATCACGGATGTGCGCACGGGCTTTCTCCAGCGCCTTTTCATTGCCCTTGGTGGCGCGCGATTCCAGCGTGTTCACGTGAACGAACAGCTCCTTCTCGAAGTTGAGCAGGAACAGGCGCACGCGGGCGCGGTCCACCGGGTCGCCGGGCATGAGCTGCGGATGCGGGAAGCGCTCGTCAATGTACTCGTTGATGATGTTCGACTCGTACAGGATCAGGTCGCGCTCGACCAGGATGGGCACCTGGCCGTAGGGGTTCATCACGCTGATGTCTTCCGGCTTGTTGTACAGATCCACGTCGCGGATCTCGAAGTCCATGCCCTTCTCGAACAGCACGAAGCGGCAGCGGTGGGAGAAGGGGCAGGTCGTACCCGAGTAAAGCACCATCATGGCGGGAGGCTCCTAAAAATCAAAAAGAGTGGGACGCACGAAGCGCCCACTCTGCAAACATTGCGCCGGCACACGGGCCCGGCGCAAATCACCTGTTATTTGACGTCTTTCCAGAACGCGGCGTTCAGTCGCCACGCAATGACCGTGAACAGGCCCAGGAAAAGCAGCACCCAGACGCCCACGCGCGTGCGCGTGTTCTGGGCCGGTTCGCCCATCCACTGCAGGTAGTTGACCAGATCGCCCACGGCCTGATCGTACTGCAGGGGCGTCATGGCACCCGGCGTCACCTGCTCCCAGCCCTTGAAGACCTCGGTCTTGTGGCCGTGGCTCTCG
>JASLFM010000540.1 GCA_030150585.1 Acidovorax sp. | reverse complement strand
TGCCTGTGCCTGTGCCTGTGCCTGTGCCTGTGCCTGTGCCTGTGCCTGTGCCTGTGCCTGTGCCTGTGCCTGTGCCTGTGCCTGTGCCGCCAGAGTTTCCTCCTGCCGCGCCGCCGCCTGCGCCGCCATCCGGGCTGCCTGTCCCAATCCCGGTACCTGCGCCCGCCCCACCCGTGTTAGAGGTATCGCTGCCGCCCCCACACGCAGAAAGCCCGACCAGCAACGCCGCCATCAGGGAATAAGCCAAGGTTTTCATGATGGTTCCTGTCGATTTTTCCCGCCTCGCCGGGCAGGGGTTGGTGCCGCCGATGCCTCTGCCGCTTGTTCATCTTCGTGGTAGACATAGATGCCGACGCGCATCCGGGCCGTACCCTGCCCGTCCGCATCGCTGTACGCCTGGGTCATTTCCCGCACCAGCTTGTAGTGCATGGCATCCCACTGCTTTCGCGCCAACTGGTGTATGCGCTGGCAGTCCTGCGCCGTCAAGCCGGATGCATAGACGGCCCGCTCCAGCATCCGGGGTTGCTGCCCCAGTGTGTTGGACACGGCCGCCAGCAAGTGGTCACGCACGTTGTCCCCCGTGAAGGCGAGCATGTCGCGCAAGCTGTCTACGGGGACGAAACCGTCCCCCTGCATTTCGACCATTCCGTCCGATACCTGGACCAGCCCCAGGCGCACGAGTTCGTCCAGGATGGTCCGGTGGTGCACGTTGCCCCGCGTGGCGAATCGGGCCACGAGTTCAAAGGAAGGCCCCTCTTCGTCGTCGGCTATGCGCAAGCGGCGGTGCGCAGGCTCCTCAGAGGCAAGCTGCAGCCAGGCCGTGAAGGCCTTCGCGGCCGCCGAGCCCTCGGTCACGGGCAGGGGGTCGCGCGTCTGGCGCACGCGCGCCGTGACGTCCTTGCGGTTCAGGCCCGTGGTGATGGACAGCTGGCTCAGATTGGGCTGCGGCACGCCCTGGCCGCGCCAGAGGTGAGCGGCCTCGTCCAGAAGCAGGTCGCGCAGGATTTCCTCCAGCTGCGCATGCTTCAGGCCCATCGCCAATGCCAGCCGCACGGCCGGGCGCAGTATGCGCGCCAAGGCCGATTGGGTCCAGGTCAGGCGGTCGTGCATCGGAAGATGGGCAAAGGTGTGGAATTTAGCGCCATTCTCGCCGTGCATCCGGCCCCTCGTGCTTCCCCGGAGGCCCCTTCGCGGCGCGCGCGGCCGTCCGTGCCGCCGGTCGCGGATGAACGACCGTTGGTCGTGCAGTCTTTGTTTTGAATTGTAAATGTGATAATTTCACATTTACAAACCACGCAAGGCCACTATGCAGAGACCTATACGGCACACACAGGGGTTCACGCTCATCGAGCTGATGATCACGGTGGCCATCGTCGGTATCCTGGCCGCGATCGCCTATCCGTCCTACCTGTCGTACATCGTCAAGTCCAACCGGGCCGCCGCGAAGTCCTTCCTGCTAGAGGTCAGCAGCCGGCAACAGCGCTATCTGCTGGATGCCCGCAGCTATGCAACCGACCTCGCCACGCTGCAGATGACGGCGCCGCCGGAGGTCAGCAAGAACTACACGGTCACCACCGCTCCCACGGCGGGCGCGACCCCTCCAGGCTTCACGGCCTCGGCAGCTCCTTCGGGCAGCCAGGCCGTGCGAGACGTCGGCTGCGGCACCCTGACGATCGACGAGGCGGGTACGAAATCCGTCTCCGGCTCCAACGGAGTTGCCGCATGCTGGTAAACCGCCTTCGCCCAGCCCATGCACGCCGGCAGCATGGCTTCACGCTGATCGAGCTGATGACCACCATCAGCGTTCTGGCCGTGCTCACCCTGGTGGCCCTGCCAGCCTTCCGGGAGTTCGTTGCCAACCAGCGCATCCGCAACGCCTCGTTCCAGCTCGCGGCCGCACTGACCCTGGCCCGCAGCCAGGCGATCACCCAGAACGGCAACGTCAACCTCCAGAAAAGCGGCACGGACTGGAGTGCGGGATGGACCGTGACCGACGGCACCCGGACCTATGGCAGCCAGGAGGCGCTGCAGAACCTGAGCATCACGGACACTGCAACCCTGAGCACCATCACCTATGGACGCGATGGCCGGCTGACCACGGCCACAACGAAGTTCACCATCCAGCCCACCCAGGCCCTGAATGGAGTGGCACCGCGCTGCATCACCATCGGCCTCAGCGGCATGCCAACCAGCGCACAGGGAGCGTGTTCATGAACCCCACCCTCCCCACATCGCGCAGTGCTGTCCGCGGCCGCTTCCAGGCTGGCCAGCACCAGCTCGGCTCTACGCTCATCGAGGTCCTTATCACCCTGGTCATCCTGCTGTTCGGCTTGCTGGGCCTGGTCGGCGTCAGCAGCCGCGCCCACATGGCCGAGTTGGAGTCGTTTCAGCGCATCCAGGCTCTCCAGCTGGTGCAGGACATCGCGGACCGGCTCAATGCCAACCGCAAAGTGGCTGCGTGCTACTCCAACGCCAGCACAGGCGTGCAGCTGGGCACGGGGGCCGCGGCTTCGGCCATTCCCGCCTGCGCGCTGGGTACCGCCCAGCAGCAAAACCAGGCCGTTGCCGACCTCACCGCCTGGGATGGATTGATCAAGGGGCAGTCGGAAGTGCTCAGTTCCGGCACCAAGGTCGGCACCATGATCGGCGCCGTGGGCTGCATCACGCAGGATGCCCCCAATGTCTACCTGATCGCCGTGGCCTGGCAAGGCCTGACTCGGACCGCAGCCCCCACGCTCAGCGACGGAACCCCGTTCCCCTGCGGCAAGGGCAATTTCGGCGACGAGACGCTGCACCGCGTGGTGACCACCAAGGTGGAGATTGGAACCTTGTCATGAGCCCCCGCCCATCCGCTGCCACACTGCGGAAAACACCGGCGGGCCTCGCGGCACGCGGGTTCACACTCGTCGAGCTGATGGTGGCGATGGCCCTGGGCCTGCTGCTGCTCTCCGCACTCATATCGCTGGTGGTTTCCACCGTCACCAGCCGCAGCGAACTGGACAAGAGCTCGCGCCAGATCGAGAACGGCCGCTACGCACTGCAGGTTCTCAGCGAGGACATCGAGGCGGCAGGCTTTTTGGGCAATGCCGGCACCCAAGCATGGGCGCGCCAGCCACAGGTGGCCTGCGCCGCCAACACTGCCAACCTGGGATACAGCTCCGGGGCCTCGCCGACGCTGCCCCTTGCCGTGCAGCTCCTGCCTGCCACCCCCGCCCCCACTTGCCTGGACAACGCCAAGCCGGGCACCGGAATGCTGCTGCTCACGCGCGTTTCTTCGCAGGCCCTGGCGCCCACCAGCACAAGCGTATCGGCCACGGAGACCTACGTGCAGGTGTCCACCTGCGCCTCTGACACAACACAGCTCGTAGCCGATACCGGGACCAGCTCCAGCTTCAGCTTGATGCAGAAGGATTGCAGCAGCACCAACCTCGCCCCGCTGCGAAAGGCCATCCAGCGCATCTACTACATCAGTACCTGCAACGACTGCAGCAAAGACACCATCCCCACGCTCAAGATGGCCGAATTCACCAACGGCGGCATGACCAACATCCCCTTGGTCGATGGCATCGAGGATCTTCAGTTCGAATTCGGCATCGACACCGACGGCAACGGCTCCCCCGACTGCTACGTCAGCAACCCCGCCAACCCCGACGCCACGCAGATCAGTGCCGCCGTCTGCCCCCCGCCCACGCCGGCCTATGTGTGGACGAATGCGACGACCAACTGGACCAACGTCATGACCGTGCGCGTGAACCTGCTGGCCCGCAATACGGAAGCCACTGGGGGATGGAAAGACGACCGCACCTACGCGCTGGGCCTGGCCAAGCCCAGTACGGGCCCCTTCAATGACGGCTACAAACGCCACGCATTCAGCGCCGTGGCCCGCCTGAACAACCCCTCAGGCCTGCGAGAACTGCCATGAAACGCATCCCTTATCGCGCCCCCCAGAGCCGCTCCCAGCGCGGAGCCACGCTGCTCGTGGCCATGATCTTCATGGTCGTGCTCATGCTGATCGTGGTTTCCGCCGTACGCGTGGGCAACGTCAATACGCGGATCGTCGGCAACATGCAAACGCAGAAAGAGGCCCTGGCCGCCGCGCAGAACGCCATTGAAGAAACCATCAGCTACGACTTTACGAAGTTGCCCAAAGCGCAAACGGTCAAGGTGGACATCAATAACAGCGGGCAAGCAGGCTCCACCTATACGGTGAGCGTGGATGCCCCCCAGTGCATCACGGTTCGGCCCATCAAAAGCCTCGACCTGGACGTGGCCAACGCGGAAGATGCCCCCTGCTTCGCCAGCGGCGCCGCGCAGAACACCGGGATCGTCGGAGCGACCCCTTCCGGAAACTCGCTGTGCTCCAACTCCATGTGGAACCTGCGGGCGACCGCCACGCCCCCCAACTCCACCCAGCCTGCCGCCACGCTGAACCAAGGCGTCACCCAACGTGCCGACCCTGGCGCCAACTGCTGACGATCTCGCCCGCCCTCTGGAGGGAACACCCCATGCACCTCATCGCCAAGCCCCTTTCCCTCGCGTCCCTGCGATGGCGCCTCGCCGTGACGGGATGCGCGCTCATGGCCGCGCAGATGCTCGCCCATGCGGAGGACATCGACATCTATGGCGGCACCCAGACCGGCTCCGCATCCAACCTGGTCATAGTCTTCGACAATGCAGCGGCAGCCAGTGCCTCCTCCACCTTCACCTGTCCTACCTTCCCCGCGCCGGACAGCACATTCAAGCCCAACGATCCCGGCAAGAACCTCGGCTTCGAACAATGCGGCCTGTACGGCGCATTGGTGGGATTGGGCAGCATGCTCAAGAACCAGCAAGCCGCAGACCCTACCATCACCCAGTTGCCTCTGAACCTGGGGCTCATGTATTTCCCCACCGGCGGCACCAATGGCGGCCAGTTCATTCTGCCCGCTGGTGCCCAAAGCCCTGGCGACCTGATCGCGATGTCCGCCACCGGCATCGCGAACGCCAAGACCCGCGTAGCGGCCCTGAGCCTGGCCAGCGACAAGAGCAACAACAACCAGTTCAGCCAAGCGTTGCAAGAGAGCTTTGCCTTCTACAACGGCTTGAAAGGCCTCTCCGGCACCCAGTACGGCAGCCCGTCGAGCGCGGCTTCCTGCGCGGCCAACTACGTGCTCTACATCACGCTGGCCACCAACAACCAGAAGCCCCAGGATGGCGGCAAGTCTGCGCAGAACGCCCTCCAGGGCCTGATGGGGTCGTTCACCCAGCTCACGCTCCCGCCCTACACCGAGCCGTACAACCCCCAGGTCGCCGCCAGCGGAAAGTACCAGAGCGACCCCTCCGACGAATGGGCAGCCTTCATGAAGGCACCGGTCACCAGCACCACGCAGTACAACCCGGTCAAGACCTACACCATCATCCTCTACGACGGTTCCAACCCGGACTACGAGCAGTTGATGAAAAACGTCGCAACCCAGGGCGGCACGACCGCCTACTACGTGAAGCTCGGCGATGTTGCGGCCTTGGAGGATGCCGTGGGCAGCGTGGCCCGCCAGGTCATGGCGGTCAACAGCGTCTTCGCGGCACCAGTGCTGCCCGTCAGCGCCAACAGCCAGGGGACCTATGCCAACCAGGTGTACATGGGCATGTTCCGCCCCGACAGCAGGGGACTGCCGCGCTGGATGGGCAACCTCAAGCAATACCAGTTCGGCCTGGACACAACCGACAAGACCAAGCCGGTGCTGTTCCTGGCCGACTCTGTGGGCAAACCCGCGCTGAGTTCCGCCGGAACCGGCTTCCTGGACCCCAGCGCCATCAGCTTCTGGACATCCAAAGACACGACCGCGCTGCCTGACAGCAAGGGGGGCTTCTGGTTCAATTCCATCGCGCTGCAAGGAGGCGCCGATGGCATGGACCGGGGCGATGGCCAGGTCGTCGAGAAAGGTGGCGTCAGCCAACAGATACGCCTGGCCGCCCTCACGGACGTGAGCAAGCGCAATGTCTACACCTGCCTGGGTGCGGGCTGCACCGCCAACACCGCGCTCAGCACCATGAAGTTCAACACCAGCAACACCGGCATCACCGACGCGCTGCTGGGGACCGACACCGTAGTGACCAAGGGCAACCTGATCGACTGGGCACGCGGCAAGGACGTGGCGGCGACCGCCACCACGCCCAGCGCTGGGGGCGGCGCCGGCGCGGAGACATCGCAACCGCCCGACCAGAGCATCATCGTGCGCGGCTCGGTGCACGGCGACGTCCTGCACTCGCGCCCTGTCGTGCTCAACTACAAGGGCCTGGGCACGGTCGTTTTCTACGGGGCGAACGACGGCATGCTCCGCGCCGTGAACGGCAACCAGCCCAACAACCCGAGCACCACCGACATGCTGACGCCGCGGGGAAGCTGCAGCATCTCGTCCACCTGCGCCATCAGCACCAAAGATGCCACCGGCGCCACCGTCAACGTGCCGCCCGGCGGCGAGCTGTGGAGCTTCATTCCCAGCGAGTTCTACGGCAATCTGCGGCGCCTCTACGAAAACTCGGTGCAGCTCACGCTGGGCCTGCCCGCCAGTTCGACGCGCCAGCCCAAGCCCTACTTTCTCGATGGTTCGCCCGGCATCTACCAGACGGTGGACAGCAGCGGCAACACCACGGCGGCCTACCTGTTCCTGTCGGCACGCAGGGGCGGCCGGCTGCTCTATGCGCTGGACGTGACGGACCCGACGAACCCCAAGTTCATGTGGAAGATCACCAACGCCTCCACAGGCTATGGCGAATTGGGCCAGACATGGTCGCAGCCCAAGGTCGCGATGGTGAAGGGCCGCAGCGACCCCGTACTGATCTTCGGCGCAGGCTACGACCCCAACCAGGACAATGACCCGGTCTCCACGGCCGACACGATGGGCCGGGGCATCTTCGTGGCCGACGCCAAAACCGGAGCCCTGCTCTGGCAAGCCACTGCAGGAGGAAGCGGCACCAGTTGCACGGGCAACCCCTGCAAGCTGTCCGGCATGACGTACTCCATTCCCGCCGACATCACCCTGCTGGACCGGGATGGCGACGGGTTCATCGACCGGCTCTACACGGGCGACACAGGCGGCAACCTGTGGCGGGTGGACCTGCAGCCGGACGGCACGGGCGCCGTCAGCACCTGGCAGGCCTACCAGTTCGCCGCACTGGGCGGAACAGGGACACCCAAGCGCAAGTTCTTCTACCCGCCCGATGTGGTGGTGACCAAGAATTTCGATGCTGTCGTGGCCACCACCGGCGATCGTGAGCACCCGCTCTCTACCAACGCCTACGCCAACAAGGTAGTGAACCGCTTCTACATGATCCAGGACACGCAAACCGGCCGCGACGGCATCACCGGAGGCTGGTCCACCGTTCGCGACGACACCAGCAACACCGCCGATGTGCAGCCCACGGGGCTGTTCAATGCCACCAGCGCCACCTACGACGGCACGGGGTCCGGCTTCTATGTCAGCTTTGTCAATTCCGGGGAAAAGGGCGTGAATGCGCCCACCACCTTCGGCGGCGTGGTGTATTTCGGCACCAACCGCCCCACGCCCCAGGCACAGCTCACCTGCAAGCCCAACTTGGGGGAGGCACGCGGGTACTCGGTGAACTTCCTTACGGGCAGCGCGAAGACCACCCTGTTCTCCGGCGGAGGCCTGCCCCCTTCCCCCGTCACCGGCCTGGTCACCATCAATGTGGACGGCAAGGACACCAAGGTGCCCTTCGTGATTGGCGCCGGAGGGGGCCAGGGCAGCGACGGGCTGTCACCACTGGGCGCAGAGCGCCCCGCCATCCCCATCAAGAAGAACATGCGCCGGACCTACTGGTTCCGGGAACGCGACCGGTAGTCGCGCCCGCCGGGGGCGCTTGCGCCCCAAGCGCTGGATCAGCCCAGCGCCGCGCGCATCGCGTCGATCACCGCCTTGTAGTCGGGCTTGCCGAAGATCGCGCTGCCCGCCACGAAGGTGTCGGCGCCGGCATCCGCCACGCGGCGAATGTTGTCGGTCTTGATGCCGCCGTCCACCTCCAGGCGGATGTCCTTGCCACTGGCGTCGATGCGCTTGCGCGCCTGCTCGATCTTGCGCAGCGTGCTGTCGATGAAGCCCTGGCCGCCGAAACCGGGGTTCACGCTCATGAGCAGGATGAGGTCGATGTCCTCGATCACCCAGTCCAGCACGTCGAGCGGCATCGCCGGGTTGAACGTCAGCCCGGCCTTGCAGCCCTGCGCCTTGATGGCCTGGATGCTGCGGTGCACGTGGGTGGAGGCGTCGGGGTGGAAGCTGATGAGGTCGGCGCCTGCCTCGGCGAAAGCCGCCGCGAGCGCGTCCACGGGCTGCACCATGAGGTGCACGTCGATGGGCACGGCCACGCCGGCGGGCGTCTTGGCGTGCGGCTTGAGGGCCTGGCAGACCATGGGGCCGAACGTGAGGTTGGGCACGTAGTGGTTGTCCATCACGTCGAAATGGATCCAGTCGGCGCCGGCGGCAACGACGTTGCGCACTTCCTCGCCCAGGCGGGCGAAATCGGCGGACAGGATCGAAGGGGCAATGCGGTAGGTGCGGCTCATAGAGGGAATTGTCGCAGTTAACATGCGCACCATGCCGACGTACGAGTTCCAGGTCGAGGTACAGCCCCAGTACCTCCCCGACCAGTCCACGCCCGATGCGGGCGTGTTCAGCTTCGCCTATACCATCACCATCACGAACACGGGGCGCACCTCGGCCCAGCTCATCTCGCGCCACTGGACCATCAGCGATGCGCGCGGCCATACCGAAGAGGTCAAGGGCCTGGGCGTGGTGGGCCACCAGCCACTGCTCAAGCCCGGCGAGTCGTTCCAGTACACGAGCGGCTGCCGCCTGCGCACCGCGAGCGGCACCATGCACGGCAGCTATTTCTGCGTGGCGGAGGACGGGGAGCAGTTCACCTGCCCCATTCCCCTCTTCGTGCTGGAGGCCACCGATGCCGACGGCCCCGGCGGCGCGCCCCTGGCTGGACGGGTTCTGCACTGATGGCACGCCCCCCCGCCTACGACCTCCCCCGCCTGCTCGCGGAACTGCAGCCCGAGGCGGCGCTGGCCCAGCGCCACCTGTGGCTGATCCACCTGCTCGAATGGGTGCGCGGCCGCGGCGACTCGACCGAGGCGGCCCTCGGCCGCGTACGGCTGTTCCTTGACGCCGTAGAGGCCGACGCCGGCGCGCACGCCCGCCTGCAAGGCTGGTGGACGGCGCTCGTCGGCACCGTGGACATCACCACGCTGCTGGCCGACTTCGGCTTCGCGCCGCGCACGGCCTTTTTCAGCGAGCTCGCGGAGCGGCTGCGCTACAAGCTCATGCCCGCGAGCCCCGAGACCATCGATGCCTCCGAGCTGTTCTCGCTCGCCCTGCCGGCCGACTTCGACGCCCAATGGCTGGACGCGCTCGACGAGGCCACGCTCTCGCGCCTCGTGGCCCTGCTCGCGCCCGGCGAGGCGCAGGGCGCCTCGCGCTGGCAGCGCGTGCTGCTCGACGCGATCACCTACTGCGCGGGGCAGATCCTTTCCACGGGCTTCGCGCCCGAGCTGCGGCTGCGCATGAGCGATTCGGCACGCGAGGCCCAGCCCTTCCATGCGCTGATCCGCGACGTGGAGAGCCTGCGCGTGGAGGTGCTGCACGCCCTGCGCACCACCGACCGGCTCGACGAGGCCGTGCAGCGCCTGCGCGACCGGCTCGAGGCCTGCCGCGCCGCCGCGGCCACCGTGTACACGCATTTTGAGGACAACGGCATCTCCGTGGGCCTGGTGTTCCGGCTGCGCCAGTTACGCGAGCGCATCCTGCGCGTGCGCGAGCTGCTCGACTGCCTGCTCTCGCCCACGCCCGCCGTCACGGCAGCGCGCTTCTTCGCGCACCTGGTGGTCGTCGGACGGGAGCGCCGCAGCCTGCGCGCGCTCGTCGCCTCCAACTCCTCGCTGCTCGCGGCCAAGGTGGCCGAGCGCAGCGCCGAGACCGGCGAGCACTACATCACGCGCGACGGCGCCGAGTACCTCGCCATGGTGCGCAAGGCCGCAGGCGGCGGCGCGCTGATGGCGTTCACCACGCTCGCCAAATTCGGCCTCTATGCGCTCGCGCTGTCGGCGTTCTGGAGCGGCTTCTGGGCCGGCGTGAACTACGCCGTGAGCTTCGTGCTCGTGCAGCTGCTGCATTTCACCGTGGCCACCAAGCAACCGGCGATGACCGCGCCGGCCATGGCCGCCAAGCTCAAGGACCTGCGCGCCAGCGGCGCCGTCGAGGAATTCGTCGACGAGGTCACGCACCTCGTGCGCTCGCAGGTGGCCGCGGTGCTGGGCAATGTGCTCGTGGTCTTTCCCGTCGTGCTGGGCCTGTCGCTGCTGATCGCGCAGTGGCTCGGACGCCCCGCGATCAGCGTGGAACAGGCCGAGCACGTCTTCGAGTCGCTGCACCTGCTCGGCCCCTCGGTGCTCTTCGCCGCGTTCACCGGCGTGCTGCTGTTCTCCAGCAGCATCATCGCGGGCTGGACGGAAAACTGGTTCGTGCTGCACCGGCTCGATTCGGCCATCCAGTACAACCCGCGCATCACGCGCTGGCTGGGCGTGGCGCGCGCCGCGCGCTGGGCGCGCTTCACACGCGACAACCTCTCAGGGCTGGCCGCGAACATCTCGCTGGGCTTCATGCTGGGCCTCGTCCCGGCGTTCGCAGGGTTTTTCGGCCTGGGACTGGACGTGCGCCATGTCACACTCTCCACAGGCCAGGTGGGCGTGGCAAGTGCCGCGCTGGGCTGGGACGTGCTGCACCAGGGCGCGTTCTGGTGGGCCGTGGCTTGCCTTCCGATGCTGGGTGCGCTGAACGTGACGGTGAGCTTCTACCTCGCTTTCCGCCTCGCGCTGCGCGCCCACAACGTCAGTGGCGTGGACCGCGCACGCATCTACGCCGCCATTCGCGCCCGGCTGCGCAAGGCGCCGCTGAGCTTTTTCCAACCCGTCCGCCGGGCCGCCTGATAACGGCGCCCTGGCTCTCCCGGCAACAGGAGCGCCCCTGTCCTACAGGGACGCGGTGTATCCGCGGGTAAATTCCCCAAGCGCCCCCGGGCGCTGCCGGCCACCACGCGCCAGCGCTTGCGCCGGCCCCCTCCACCACGGCCTGCCGCCTTCACGGGCGGACGGCCGCTCGATGAGAAGGACAAGACATGAACGAAATCCTGAGCTTCTGGGCGCAGTGGCTGCGTCCATCGGCCGGGCTGCCCACCGTGCAATGGTCGCTGCTGCTCGCGGTGGCCGCCATGGCGGGCTACCTGTGCCAGCGCCACATCGGCCTGCCCAAGGTCGTGGGCTACTCCCTCGTGGGCACCATCGCCGGCCTGGCGGGCTTCAGCGGCGCGGTGTGGCCGCTGCAGGGCATCGGACTGTTCCTGCTTGAACTGGGCATCTCGATCGTGCTCTTCGAGGCGGGCGGCCGCATTCCGCTGCGCTGGTTCCGCCACAACCCCATGGTGCTGGTGCAGAGCCTGGCCGAATCGGCATTGGCCTACTTCGCGGTCTACACGGTGCTCGTGTGGTTCCAAACGCCGGCCCATGTCGCAGGGCCACTCGCGCTCGTGGCCATGGCCGCATCGCCCGCGGTGCTCACGCGCGTGGTGGCCGACACGCGCGCCGCCGGCCCCGTGACCGAGCGCGCCATCGTGCTCGCCACGCTGTCCACGCTCTATGCGCTCACGCTGGGCGCTGCCCGCGCCGAACTCATCAACCGCCCCGCGCACACCTGGCTCGACACGGTGTACCCCGTCATGGTGGTGCTGGGCGTCTCGATCATCGTGGCGGCCGTGCTCTCCATGGCCATGCGCTGGGCGCTGCGCATCATGAGCCCCACGAGCGAGAACACCTCCATCCTGCTGCTCTCGCTCATCGCCGCTGCCACGGCCGTGGCAGCCCACCTGGGGGGCTCCGCACCGCTGGCCGCGCTGCTGGGCGGCATGCTGCTCAAGCAGCTCTACCCGCGCCCCTGGGCCTGGCCGCGCCAGCTCGGCACGGCCTCGTCGGTGCTGACCATGCTGATGTTCGTGCTCGTGTCCACCGTCGCCGCGCAGGCCGACTGGAGCGGCCCCGTGGCGGGCACGGTGCTGGCCCTGATCGCCGTGCGCCTGGCCGCCAAGGCACTGGGCGTGGCGCTGGGCAACGTGGGCAGCGGTGCGAGCTGGCGCCAGGCGCTGTGGGTGGGCTGCGCGATGACGCCCATGTCCTCGATCGCGCTGCTGATCGCCTCGCAGTTCGTGGTGGCGTCGCCCTCCACGGGCCACCTCATCGCGCGCGTCGCGCTGCCCACCATCCTGCTCATGGAGGTGCTGGGCGCCGTGATCGCCACCGTGGCGATCTACCGCGCCGGAGAGAGCTCCAAGCCCTGGGCGCCGCTCGCGGCACGTGACAGCACTGGAGACCAGCCATGAGCCTTGAAGCCTTCCACCATTCCGAGCCACTGACCCTCGGCGTCGAGCTGGAGCTGCAGCTCCTCAACACGCACGACTACGACCTCGCGCCCTACGCCGAGGACATGCTGCGCCTCATGCACAAGATCCCGCTGCCCGGCAGCGTGGTGCCCGAGATGACGAACAGCATGATCGAGATTTCCACCGGCGTGTGCCACAGCAGCAGCGAAGTGCTGGGCCAGCTGAGCCAGATCCGCGATGCGCTTGTGAAAAGCGCCGACAAGCTCAACATCGCCGTGGCCGGCGGCGGCACGCACCCGTTCCAGATGTGGCACGAGCGGCGCATCTACGACAAGCCGCGCTTCCAGGAGCTGTCGCAGCTCTACGGCTACCTGTCCAAGCAGTTCACCATCTTCGGCCAGCACGTGCACATCGGCTGCCCCAGCGCCGACGCAGCCCTGCTCATGCTGCACCGCATGAGCCGCTACATCCCGCACTGCATCGCGCTGTCGGCATCGAGCCCCTACGTGCAGGGGCACGACACGGCCTTCGACTCGGCGCGGCTCAACTCGGTGTTCGCGTTCCCGCTCTCGGGCCGCGCGCCCTGCGTGCTCACCTGGGACGAATTCGGGCAGTACTTCGAGAAGATGACACGCACCGGCGTCGTCAAGAGCATGAAGGACTTCTACTGGGACATCCGCCCCAAGCCCGAGTACGGCACCGTCGAGATCCGCGTGTTCGACACCCCGCTCACCATCGAGCGCGCCGCCGCGCTCGCGGGCTTCGTGCAATCGCTGGGTGCGTGGTTCCTGGCCGAGCAGCCCTTCACGCCGCAAGAGGACGACTACCTCGTCTACACCTACAACCGCTTCCAGGCCTGCCGCTTCGGGCTCGACGCGGTCTACGTGGACCCTGCCACGGGCACGCACATGCCACTGCGTGAACACCTGCTGCAGACCATTGACACCATCGCGCCCCATGGCGCCGCCCATGGCGCCGCGGGCGCGCTGCACCTGCTGCGCAGCGAGGCCGCCCTGGGCCAGAACGACGCGCGCTGGCTGCGCGAGCGCCAGCGCGAGGAGCAATTGCTCGGTGAAGTCAGCCGCCTCGCGGCACAGCGGTTCCGGGGACAGGGCAACTGACCGGTATGCTCGCCGCCCATGGGTGAATTCGACCTCATTGCACGCTACTTCACGCGGCCCGCGCGCCCCGGCAGCGCCGTGGCGCTCGGCGTGGGCGACGACTGCGCGCTGCTCGCACCCGCTGCGGGCATGCAGCTCGCCATTTCGACCGACATGCTCGTCGAAGGCCGGCACTTCTTCGCCGGCGCCGATCCCGTGCGCCTGGGCCACAAGGCCCTGGCCGTCAACCTGTCCGACCTCGCCGCCTGCGGCGCGCGGCCACTGGCCTTCACGCTGGCGCTCGCGTTGCCGCGCGTCGACGAGCCCTGGCTGCAGGGCTTCGCCCAGGGCCTGCTGCGGCTCGCCGACGCGCACCAGTGCGAACTGATCGGCGGCGACACCACGCACGGCCCGCTCAACATCTGCATCACCGTCTTCGGCGAAGTGCCCGCCGGCCAGGCCCTGCTGCGCAGCGGCGCGCGCGCGGGCGACGACGTGTGGGCCAGCGGCACGCTGGGCGACGCGCGCCTGGCGCTCGAAGCGCTGCAGGGCCGCATCCAGCTGTCCGCCGATGCGCTCGCCAGCGCGCGCGCGCGGCTCGAAACCCCCACGCCGCGCGTTGCGCTGGGCCAGGCGCTGCGCGGCATCGCCACGAGCGCGCTCGACCTGAGCGACGGGCTGCTCGGCGACCTGGGCCACATCCTGCGGGCCTCGGGCGTCGGCGCCGAGGTGAATGTGGATGCAGCTTCTGAATTGATAGCTGCCAGCGCTTTATTCAAGGGCACTACAGCCCGATTCGACACCGAACTTCTGCGTCAGTGCACACTGGCCGGCGGCGACGACTACGAGCTTGCCTTCACCGCCCCGCCCGGGCGGCGCGCAGCCGTCGAGCGCGCCGCCGCCGAGGCCGCGACCCCCGTGGCGCGCATCGGCCGCATCTGCGCCGAGCCGGGCCTGCGCCTCGTGGATGCGCAAGGCCGGGCCGTGCCGGGCCGCTACGCCTCGTTCGACCACTTTGCCTGAAGGGCGCCCATGGCCGCACCCGACCTGTCCCATTTGCCCGCGCCGAACGGCCGCGAGCCTGTGCGCGTGCTCATGGTCTGCATGGGCAACATCTGCCGCAGCCCCACGGCACACGGCGTGTTCGAGAAGATGGTGGCGGACGCGGGCCTGTCCGCGCGCATGGCCGTGGACTCTGCCGGCACGCACGGCTACCACGTGGGCGAGCCACCCGACGGGCGCGCGCAGCAGCATGCCGCGCGGCGCGGCTACGACCTCTCGGGCCAGCGCGCGCGGCGCCTGGTGCGGCGCGATTTCGAAGACTTCGACCTCGTGCTGGTGATGGACGAGGCCAACGAGCACGCCGCACGCGCCTTGTGCCCGCCCAGCCAGGCCCACCGGCTGCGCCGCCTGACCGACTTTTGCCGCACGCATGCCGCGTCCGAAGTGCCCGACCCCTACTACGGCGGCGCGGCCGGGTTCGAGGAAGTGCTCGATCTCGTGGAGGACGCCTGCCAAGGACTGCGGGACGCGCTCACCGCCCCGCGCGGGTAACGGCGGCGCTGCTGCAGGGCGGCCGCGCCTGCTAGCATCGTCCGCATGCCCACATTCCACACCGTTTCTCGCGCCTGCGGCCCCATGGTGGCGGCTGTAGCGGCTGCCCTGGCCGCATTGCTCGCCACGCCGCTCGCGCACGCCCAGGCCGACGCACCCTCGCGCATCGCGCGCGTCAAGCTCTACCCCGGCAGCGCCACGGTGGAGCGCGTTGCGCGCGTGGCAGCAGGCAGCCGCAGCTTCACGTTCCGCTGCCTGCCGCAGGGGCTCGACGCGGCCAGCCTGCAGGTGAGCGCGGATGCCGCGGTGCGCATCGGCGAAACCAGTGTGCAAGTGCAAGATCGCGACGTGGCCGGCGGCTGCGCAAGCCCGCTCGACGAGCGCGTGCGCGAAGCGCAGGACCAGGTGGCCGCTGCGCGCGCCGAGACAGAGGCGCTCGAGCTCGCCCAGAGCTACCTCAAGACCATGGCAGGCGCGGCGCCCGGCACCTCCCCTGGCGCCGTGCCGCCCTCGTCCATCTCCAACACCACCGAGACGCTGCGCCGCTCGGCCCAGGACACGCTGCTGCGCCTGCACCAGGCCAAGCGCCGCCAGGAGGCGGCGGAGCTTTCGCTCAAGGCCCTGGCCGCCGAGCGCGACCGCCTTGCCGGGCCGCGTGCGCGCGTGAGCA
>JASLFM010000534.1 GCA_030150585.1 Acidovorax sp. | reverse complement strand
GCCTGCGCGAGCACCTGCTGCTCGATGCGCGCGCGGTCGCCCTCGCTCGCGCTCACCACGAAGGCCAGCAGACCGGCGGGGCCGCCCAGCTGTCCGCGGTCGAACGCGAATTGCGCGGGCTCGCCGGCCTGGGGGCGCAGCGCGAGCATGGGGCCGGACAGCACGGGGCCGCGGGCCTGTGGCGCTTGGGCGTAGACCGTGGTGATGGGGATGAAGCGCAGCGCCTCGGCACAGGCCACCCAGTCCTGCAGCGGGGGCCCCCCCTGGGCCGTGCGCGCCAGGCGCGCGGCCTCGGTGCTGGGGGTCGCGAGGATGACGGCGTCGAAGGGGTCTCCATCCACCCGCCAGGCCTGCTTGTCTGCGGTGATGGTCTGCACGCGCCGGCCGGCGAGCACCCGCGCGCCACGTGCCTGCAGCCAGTGCGCGGCGGCGTCGGGGAACAGCGCGCCCAGGTCGGTGCGCGGCAGCAGCAGGTGCGAGCCGCCCCGGCCGCTGAACAGGCTGTCGCGCAGCACGCGCAGGAAGACCTGGCCGCTGGCCTCGCGCGCGGGCGTGTTCAGCGCCGAGACGCACAGCGGGTCGATAAACTCGTCGATGAGCCGCCGCGTGAGCGGGGCGCACAGTTGCTCCACCGTGGCCTGCGGCGCGCAGCGAAAGCCCGCGAGCCGCCAGGCCGCGGCCGTGCGCAGCAGCGCGGCCTTGTCGCGCCAGCCCCAGCCGCGCGCGCGGGCAATGCCCACGAGTGCGTCCCAGGGCGGGGGCAGGTCGGGCAGGCGCAGGCCCGTGGCGTCCGGGAATTCGAGCGCGAGCGGCTGGCGGTGCAGCGCGGCGGCCGGGTCCACGCCCACGAGGCGCATGAGGCGCAGGCTCTCGGTGTAGGCACCGATCAGGATGTGCTGGCCGTTGTCGAGCGCAGGGCCCTCGGCCTGGGCCAGCGTGCGCGCCCGCCCGCCCAGGGTGCGTGCGGCCTCGAAGACGGTGGCCTCGGCGCCCGCCTGCACGGTGGCAATGGCAGCCGCCAGGCCCGCCCAGCCCGCACCGATGACAGCGATCCTCACAGCCGGCCTACATCCGGCCAAGGGCCTGCACCTTCCAGGCCAGCCAGAACTTGCGCAGCGGCGTGAGCCGAATGCGCTGGTGCAGCACCTGGAAGCCGTCGTGCTCGATCTCGCGCAGCAGGGTGCGGTAGATGCTCGCCATCATGAGGCCGGGCTTCTGCGCGCGGCGGTCGGCGGCGGGCAGCAGGGCCAGTGCCTCATCGTAGAGCCGGTGGGCGCGCTCGGCCTGGAATCGCATGAGCGCGGTGAAGCGGTCGGAGTACTGGCGCTTGAGGATCTCGTGCGCCTTCACGTCGAACTGCTGCAGCTCGTTCACGGGCAGGTAGATCCGGCCCAGCATCGCGTCCTCGCCCACGTCGCGGATGATGTTCGTGAGCTGAAAGGCCAGGCCCAGCTTGTGGGCGTATTCGGTGGTGGCCGCCTCGGTCTGGCCGAAGATGCGCGCCGACACTTCGCCCACCACGCCCGCCACGAGGTGGCAGTAGCGCGCAAGGCCCGCGAAGTCGAGGTAGCGGGTCTGCTCCAGGTCCATCTGGCAGCCTTCGATCACGGCCTGCAGCTGGCGCTGCTCGATGCCGTACACCGCCGTGTGCGGCATCAGTGCCTGCATCACGGGGTGGCTCGCCTGGCCCGCGAAGGCCTTGGCGACCTCGGCCTGCCACCAGGCCAGCTTGGTGCGGGCCACGCCCGCGTCGGAGACTTCGTCCACCACGTCGTCCACCTCGCGGCAGAACGCATAGAAGGCCGTGATGGCGGCGCGGCGCGGCGCGGGCAGGACGAGACAGGCGTAATAGAAGCTGCTGCCCGAGGCGGCGGCCTTGTTCTGGACGTACTGCTGCGGCGTCATATGGGCGTGATTGTCCCACGGCGCCGAGGGGTGGGCGGTTTGGGCGTTTCGGGCCGCCAGCGCCCGCCGGTCAGGCGCAGGCAGCTATGGTTTTGGAAGTGGCTCAGCACTCCACCACGTTCACGGCCAGGCCGCCGCGCGAGGTTTCCTTGTACTTGATCTTCATGTCGGCGCCGGTCTGCATCATGGTCTTGATGACCTTGTCGAGAGAAACCACGTGCGTGCCGTCGCCGCGCAGCGCCATGCGCGCGGCGTTGATGGCCTTGATGGCGCCCATGGCGTTGCGCTCGATGCAGGGAATCTGCACCAGCCCGCCCACGGGGTCGCAGGTCATCCCCAGGTTGTGCTCCATGCCGATCTCGGCCGCGTTCTCCACCTGGGCGGGCGTGCCGCCGAGCACGGCCGCGAGCGCGCCTGCCGCCATGGAGCAGGCCACGCCCACCTCGCCCTGGCAGCCGACCTCAGCACCCGAGAGCGAGGCGTTTTCCTTGTAGATGATGCCGATGGCGCCCGCCGTGAGCAGGAAGTCGGCGATGCCGTCGTCATTCGCTCCGGGCACGAACTTGGCGTAGTAGTGCAGCACGGCGGGCACCACGCCGGCCGCGCCGTTGGTGGGCGCCGTGACCACGCGGCCGCCCGCGGCGTTCTCCTCGTTCACGGCCATGGCGTAGAGATTGACCCAGTCGAGCATGGAGAGCGGGTCGCGCAGCGCCTCCTCGGGCCGGCCCGTGAGGCTCTGGTACAGCGCGGGCGCACGGCGCTGCAGGTGCAGCGGGCCGGGGAGCTGGCCGCCGCTGGCGCAGCCACGCCGCACGGCGCCGGCCATGGTCTGCCAGATCAGCAGCAGGCGGCGGCGCACCTCGGCAGCGCTGTGCCAGTGCTGCTCGTTTGCCAGCGTCACGGCGGCGATCGACTGGCCGGTGGCCGCACACTGCGCGAGCAGCTCTGCGCCCGTGCGGTAGGGGTGGGGCAGGCCCGCACCCGTGCCCAGGCTGTCGGGGGCCGGTGTATCGACGGCGTTGAGCACGCGCTGGCCGCCCTCGTCCACGACGAAGCCGCCGCCGACCGAGTAGTACACGCGATCGAGCAGCGCGGCGCCTTGCGCATCCCACGCATGGAAGGCCATGCCGTTGGGGTGGAAGGGCAGGCTCTTGCGCCGCATCAGCACCTGCTCGCGCGGCACGAACGGCACGCGGTGGCGGCCCAGCAGGTCGATGGCAGCGCTGGCATGGATGGCCTCGATCACGGCGCCGATCTGGTCGGGGTCGATGCGGTCGGGCTCATGGCCCGCCAGGCCCAGCAACACGGCGCGGTCCGTGCCATGGCCTACGCCCGTGGCCGAGAGCGAGCCGAACAGCTCGACCTCCACGCGCCGCACGCCGTCCAGCAGCCCCGTGGCCTCCAGCTGGCACACGAACTGGCGCGCCGCGATCATGGGGCCCACGGTGTGGGAGCTGGAGGGGCCGATGCCGATCTTGAACAGATCGAAGACGCTGACGGACATGGGAAGCACCTTGAAAAACGGCCCGGAACGCACGCAGTGCGTAAGCCGGGCCGGTGGATGGGGCAAAGAGCCTGGCTGGGTTCAGCGGGCCTTGCCCACGGCCAGGTTCCACAGGGCCACGAGCTGCTCATATTCGGCCGAAGCCTTGTCCTGGTCCAGCGGGAAAATCTTGATGGACTTCAGGTCGGGCAGCGAGGTCAGCTTGGACACGGCGATGTCCGT
>JASLFM010000500.1 GCA_030150585.1 Acidovorax sp. | reverse complement strand
GCCCGCGGCCTCGATGGCTTGCAGGATCAGCTGGATCGCGGCCTCGTGGTTCTCGACGCTGGGAGCGAAGCCGCCCTCGTCGCCCACGGCCGTGCTCATGCCCTTGTCGTGGATGATCTTCTTGAGCGCGTGGAACACCTCGGCCCCCCAGCGCAGGGCCTCGCGGAAGCTCGGTGCGCCCACGGGGATGATCATGAATTCCTGCAGGTCCAGGCTGTTGTTGGCGTGCGCGCCGCCGTTGATCACGTTCATCATGGGCACGGGCAGCTGCATGCCGCCCATGCCGCCCAGGTAGCGGTACAGCGGCAGGCCGGCCTCTTCAGCGGCGGCGCGGGCCACGGCCATGGAGACGGCCAGCATGGCATTGGCGCCCAGGCGGCTCTTGTTGTCGGTGCCGTCCAGGTCGATCAGGGTCTTGTCGAGGAAGGCCTGCTCGGAGGCGTCCAGGCCCAGCACGGCCTCGGAAATCTCGGTGTTGATGTGCTCCACGGCCTTGAGCACGCCCTTGCCCAGGTAGCGGCTCTTGTCGCCGTCGCGCAGCTCGATGGCCTCGCGCGAGCCGGTGGACGCGCCCGAGGGCACGGCAGCGCGGCCCATCACGCCCGACTCCAGCAGCACGTCGCATTCGACGGTGGGGTTGCCGCGGCTGTCCAGCACTTCGCGGCCTACGATATCAACGATGGCACTCATGATGATCCTTTGAGGAGGAGTTTGAAGGAATCCGTGGGGCGCTTGGCCGGTCTTCGCAACGGTACGGGCCGAAGGTGCCTGCGATTAAAGCGCCTGCGACTGTCGAAAATAGGGGGAAGAAAGGTGAAAGACCTTCACAGCCCTTCCACGCACACCATCCGCATGATGGCCGCGCCTTCGCGCGCGGCGCGGGCCTTGCGGTACTCGGGGGAGTCGTGGAATGCCTTGGCGGCATCGAAGCTCGGGAACTTGAGGACCACGGTGCGGCCCGGGTTCCAATCGCCCTCCAGCACCTCGACCTTGCCGCCGCGCACGCACACCTCTGCGCCGTGCACGCGCATGGCCTCGGTGCTCCACTTGCGGTATTCCTCGTACTGCGTGGGGTTGGTAACGTTGACCGAGGCGATGATGTAACCAGAAGGCATCTCAAGCTCCAAAGTTGTTTTCGAGGAATCCGTGCTGCTTCGTGACCGTGTCGAGCGCGACCAGGGTCTCCAGCAGGGCCTTCATGTGCTTGAGCGGCACGGCATTGGGGCCGTCCGAGAGCGCCTGGGCCGGGTTGGGGTGCGTTTCCATGAAGAGGCCCGCCACGCCCACGGCCACGGCCGCGCGCGCCAGCACCGGCACCATCTCGCGCTGGCCGCCACTGCTCGTGCCCTGGCCGCCGGGCAATTGCACGCTGTGCGTGGCGTCAAAGACCACGGGAGCGCCGGTCTCGCGCATGATGGCCAGGCCGCGCATGTCAGACACCAGGTTGTTGTAGCCGAAGCTCGCGCCGCGCTCGCAGGCCATGAAGCTGTCCTCGGGCAGGCCCTTCTCGCGTGCGGCGGCACGGGCCTTGTCGATCACGTTCTTCATGTCGTGCGGCGCGAGGAACTGGCCCTTCTTGATGTTCACGGGCCTGCCCGACTGCGCCACGGCACGGATGAAGTCGGTCTGGCGGCACAGGAACGCCGGAGTCTGGAGCACGTCGCACACCTTGGCGGCCTCGGAGATGTCGTCCTCTGTGTGCACGTCGGTGATGACGGGCACATCCAGGTCGCGGCGGACCTTGGCGAGGATCTCCAGGCCCTTTTCGCGGCCCGGGCCGCGAAAGCTCGTGCCCGACGAGCGGTTGGCCTTGTCGAAGCTGCTCTTGAAGATGAACGGAATGCCGAGACTGCCCGTGATTTCCTTGAGCTGGCCGGCCACGTCCATCTGCAGTTGCTCGGACTCGATCACGCAGGGGCCTGCGATCAGGAAGAAGCGGTGTTCCAGACCTACGTCGAAGCCGCAGAGTTTCATGGCCTGCTCCTTCACGCCTTTGCGGCGTTCCTTTGCTGCTTGTGCTCCATGGCTGCCTTGATGAAGGCATTGAACAGCGGGTGGCCGTTCCAGGGCGTGGACTTGAACTCGGGGTGGAACTGCACGCCGATGAACCACGGATGGACTTCCTGAGGCAGTTCGACGATCTCGGTGAGTTGCTCGCGCTGCGTGAGCGCCGAGATCACGAGGCCCGCCTTGCGCAGATCGTCCAGGTACTGCACGTTGGCTTCGTAGCGGTGGCGGTGGCGCTCGGTCACCACGTCGCCATAGATGCGGTGGGCCAGCGTGCCGGGCTGCACGTCGGAGCTTTGCGCGCCCAGGCGCATGGTGCCGCCCAGGTCGGAGTTCTCGTCGCGTGTCTTGATCGTGCCGTCGGCGTCCTTCCACTCGGTGATGAGTGCGATCACCGGGTGCTTGCAGTGGGCGTCGAATTCGGTGCTGTTGGCGCCGGCCAGGCCCGCCACATGGCGGGCGTATTCGATGGTGGCCACCTGCATACCCAGGCAGATGCCCAGGTAGGGCACCTTGTGCTCGCGGGCAAAGCGGGCGGTGCAGATCTTGCCCTCGACGCCGCGCGAGCCAAAGCCGCCGGGCACGAGGATGGCGTCGTACTGTGCGAGCTTCTGCTCGGCATGGCCTTCCACGGTCTCGGAGTCGAGGTGGTCGATTTTCACGCGCACGTGGTTGCGCATGCCGGCGTGGCGCAGCGCCTCGTTGACCGACTTGTAGCTGTCCGACAGCTCCACGTACTTGCCCACCATGGCGATGCGCACCTCGCCCTGCGGGTGCTCGGTTTCGTAGACCAGGTCGTCCCAGCGCTTGAGGCTGGTGGGCGGGGTGTTCAGGCGCAGGCGGTCGCAGATCAGGCCGTCCAGGCCCTGCTCGTGCAGCATGCGGGGCACCTTGTAGATGGTGTCCACGTCCCACATGCTGATCACGCCCCATTCGGGCACGTTGGTGAACAGCGAGATCTTTTCGCGCTCTTCCTCGGGAATGCGGCGGTCGGCGCGGCACAGCAGCGCGTCGGGCTGGATGCCGATCTCGCGCAGCTTCTGCACCGTGTGCTGCGTGGGCTTGGTCTTGAGTTCGCCTGCGGTGGCGATCCACGGCAGGTAGGTCAGGTGCACGAAGGCCGCGTTGTTGGGCCCCATGCGCAGGCTCATCTGGCGCACGGCTTCGAGGAAGGGCAGCGACTCGATGTCGCCCACGGTGCCGCCGATCTCGACGATGGCCACGTCCACCGCGTCGTCGGTGCCGATGCCCGCGCCGCGCTTGATGAATTCCTGGATTTCGTTCGTCACGTGCGGGATCACCTGCACAGTCTTGCCCAGATAGTCGCCGCGGCGTTCCTTCTCCAGCACGGACTGGTAGATGCGGCCCGTGGTGAAGTTGTTGGCCTGCTTCATGCGCGTTTCGATGAAGCGCTCGTAGTGGCCCAGGTCCAGGTCGGTTTCGGCGCCGTCGTCGGTCACGAAAACTTCACCGTGCTGGAAGGGGGACATCGTGCCCGGATCCACGTTGATGTACGGGTCCAGCTTGATGAGAGTGACTTTGAGGCCGCGCGATTCGAGGATCGCAGCCAGCGAGGCTGAGGCGATTCCCTTGCCCAGGGAAGACACCACACCGCCGGTGACGAAGACAAATTTGGTCATGTCTTTGAGGTGGTGGGAAATTGCGATTATAGATGCGCCCCCGCCGCACACGGGCGCCAGGGGCTTGGCAAGTCCCGGCACGCGCACGGCCCGTCTGCTAAATTCCCGCCCATGAAAGAGCTTGCCGGCAAACACGTGGTACTGGGCCTCAGCGGGGGCGTTGCTTGTTACAAGTCGGCCGAGCTGTGCCGCCTGCTCACCAAGGCGGGCGCCACCGTGCAGGTGGTGATGACCGAGGCGGCCGAGCAGTTCATCACCTCCGTCACGATGCAGGCGCTTTCGAGTCGTGCGGTCTACGGCTCGCAGTGGGACGCGCGCGAGCCCAACAACATGCCCCACATCAACCTGAGCCGCGAGGCCGATGCCGTGCTCATCGCGCCGTGCAGCGCCGACTTTGCCGCGCGCCTGGCGCAGGGCCGTGCGGACGAATTGCTGAGCCTGCTATGTCTGGCGCGCCCCATCGATCGCGTGCCGCTGCTGCTTGCCCCTGCGATGAACCGTGAGATGTGGGCCCACCCCGCCACGCAGCGCAATTTCGCCCAGGTGGCTCAGGACGGCGCCACGGTGCTGGCGGTGGGCACCGGTGACCAGGCCTGCGGCGAGACGGGCGACGGTCGCATGCTGGAGCCGCAGGAGCTGCTGGAGGAGCTGATCGCCTTCTTTGCACCCAAGCGGCTCGCGGGCCAGCGCGTGCTCGTGACGGCGGGGCCCACGTTCGAGGCCATCGATCCGGTGCGCGGCATCACCAATCTGTCGAGCGGAAAGATGGGCTTTGCCATTGCCCGCGCTGCGCGCGAGGCGGGGGCCGACGTGACCCTGGTGGCCGGCCCCGTGCACCTGCCCACGCCGCGCGGCGTGCACCGCGTGAATGTGACTTCGGCGCAAGACATGCTCGAAGCGGTGGAGCAGCAGGCTCCGGCAGCTTCGATATTCATAGCGACTGCCGCCGTGGCCGACTGGCG
>JASLFM010000494.1 GCA_030150585.1 Acidovorax sp. | reverse complement strand
GCGCCGCAGATGGAGGACCGCGGCGTGGACGAGGTTTATATCGATTTCACCGAGGTGCCCGGAGGCCAGGAGGAGGGCGGGCGTGTGCTCGCGCAGCGCCTGCAGCAGGCCATCCTCGACGCCACGGGGCTGACCTGCTCGATTGGTGTGGCACCCAACAAGCTGATTGCCAAGATGGCGAGCGAGTTCGACAAGCCCCGGGGCATTTCCGTGGTCTACGCCGGCGACCTGCAGGCGCGGATCTGGCCGCTGGCCTGCCGCAAGATCAACGGCATCGGCCCCAAGGCCGATGCCAAGCTGCAGGGCCATGGCATCCGCACCATCGGCGAGCTGGCCGCACGCCCGCGCGAGTGGCTCGTGGAGCATTTCGGGAAGGCCTACGGCGCCTGGCTGCACGAGGCGGCCTGGGGCCGCGACGAGCGCCCCGTGGTGACCGAGAGCGAGCCCGTCTCGATGAGCCGCGAGACCACGTTCGACCGTGACCTGCACGCCGTGCGCGACCGTGCCGAGCTCGGGCGCATTTTCACCGCGCTGTGCGCGAGCGTGGCCGAGGACCTGCAGCGCAAGGGCTACGTGGGCAAGACCATCGGCATCAAGCTGCGCTATGACGACTTCAAGACCGCGACGCGCGACCACACGCTGCCGCTGCCCACGCAGGACGCGGCCGAGATACGGCGCGCTGCAGGCCAGTGCCTCAAGCGCGTGCCGCTCGACAAGCGCCTGCGCCTGCTTGGCGTGCGCGTGGGCGCGCTCGTGAAGGCTGCCGACTGGGCTGCCCAGCTTGCCCAGGGCTCGGTGCCCGTGCACCGCCGCGCGCGCGGCGCGGACCCCTACACCGCCCCTTTATTCTGAGCGGCCCGCTCAGTCTCAGGGATGCACCATCCCGGGGCGGACGTTACACTTGATATGTGTCATTTCGCATATTGATGTAAGTCAATTTGTCAACATCGGCGGAAATACAACAAGAACGAGGAGCCCGCGCATGCGCATGAATTTGCCCGTCACCCAGCAGAACCACGACTTCCCGGGGGATGAGCTGCTGGTGTCCACCACCAATACCAAGGGCGAGATTACCCACTGCAATCCGGCCTTCGTGCGTGTGAGCGGCTTTGCCTATGACGAGCTCATCGGCCAGCCGCACAACATGATCCGCCACCCTGACATGCCCGAGGCCGCGTTCAAGGACATGTGGAGCACCATCGGCCGGGGGCGCCCCTGGACGGGGCTCGTGAAAAACCGCCGCAAGAACGGCGACCACTACTGGGTGCGCGCTAACGTCACCCCGGTCATGGAAGGCAGCAAGCCACGTGGCTACATGTCCGTGCGCACCAAGCCCACGGCGCAGGAGATCGGCGAGGCCGAGGCGCTGTACGCGCGCATGCGCGCCGAGGCAGCGTCCGGGCGCCCCACGCTGGCGCTGCGCGGCGGCGAGCTCTACCACCTGGGCTGGCGCGGCGCGTTCGACGCCTTCGAGCATCTGGGTCTCACGGCGCGCATGGCGCTGGCGCTCGCGCTGCTGGCGCTATGCGTGCTGCTGCCCGACGTGCTGGGCGCTGCGGGCATGACGGCGGTGCTGGCGCGCGTGGCCGTGCTGGCCCTGGGCGGGGGCGCGGTGCTGTGGTGGTTCCACCAGCGCTTCGTGGGTGCCATCGACGAGGCGGGACGCTTCGCAGCCGATATCGCGGGTTGCAACCTGGCCACGGCCACGCGCACCGACTACCCCGAAGCGCTGGGCGCTCTGCTGCGGCGCCTGCAGCAAATCCAGATCAACCTGCGTGCCGTGGTGGGCGACGTGCGCACCGAAGTACATGGCTTTGCGCTCATGGCATCCGACATCGCGCAGAGCGGCATCGACCTGGCCCAGCGCACCGAGGCGCAGGCCGGCAGCCTCGAGGAGACGGCGGCCTCGATGGAGGAACTGGCAGGCACCGTGGCGCACACGGCCGAGATGGCCAGGCACATGGCGCACGAGAGCGGGCAGAGCACCCAGGTGGCAGGCCGTGGCGGCGCAGCCATCCGGGAGGTGGGGGCGGCCATGGAGCGGATCCAGGGGTCGTCCACGCGCATGGGCGAGATCATCGGTGTGATCGAAAGCATCGCATTCCAAACCAACATCCTCGCGCTCAATGCAGCGGTGGAGGCGGCGCGCGCGGGCGAGCAGGGCCGGGGCTTCGCGGTGGTCGCGGCCGAGGTGCGGGCACTCGCGCAGCGCTCGGCCACCGCGGCCAAGGAGATCAGCGGCCTGATCCACCAGACCGTGGCGGGCATTGGCGCGGGCAACGAGCGCATGGAGCAGGCTGGACGCACCATCGGCGACATGGTGGCATCGGTGGAGCGCGTGAGCGGGTTGGTGCAACAGATCAGCCATGCCACGCACGAGCAGTCGCAGGGCATCGCGCAGGTGAACGAGGCCGTGGTGCAACTCGACACCGTGACGCAGCAGAACGCCGCGCTCGTCGAGGAGTCGGCCGCCTCGGCCCAGTCGCTGCGCGGCAGCGCCCTGGCGCTGGAGCGTTCGGTGGGGGTGTTTACGCTGCGCTGACGCTGTCGTCGACGTATGCCTGGTCGCGGCCCACCGCCTTGGCCCGGTACATCGCGCGGTCGGCCCGCTGGAGCAACTGCTCGGCGGATTCCACCGTGCCGCGGAACAGTGCCACGCCGATGCTCGTGGTGACCGTGTAGGGCATGCCGCCCAGCATGATGGGCAGCCGCAAGGCGGCGAGCACGGCGTCGGCGATGGTTCGCGCACGGGCCGCGGCCTGCTCCGGCGTTTCGCCCAGGGAGTGGACCAGCAGCACGAATTCGTCGCCGCCCAGGCGCGCCACGGTGTCGCTGGGCCGCACGCAGGCCTGCAGGCGCTGGGCCACCTGTTGCAGCAAATAGTCGCCCGCATCGTGGCCATGGGTGTCGTTGACCCATTTGAAGCGATCGAGGTCGAGGAACAGCAGCGCCGCCAGCGCCTGCGTGCGGGCGCTGGCGTGCTGCACTTGCGCCAGCCGGTCTTGCAGCAGCCGCCGGTTGGGCAGATGGGTCAGCGGGTCGTGGAAGGCCAGTGCCGCGACCTGCGCCTCGGCGTCCTTGCGCTGCGTGATGTCGAGGTAGGTGCCGGTCAGGTGCTGCGGCGCTCCATCGTCGTCCCGGCGGGTGGGCTTGCCGCGGCTGTGGATCCAGACCCACTGTCCGTTCTGGTGCCTGGCACGGTAATCGATCGCAAAGACTCCGCTGGTGCCAAGCGTGCTCTTGAAGGCATCACGGTCATCCGGGTGAATCCGCTGGATCCATACGGGCAGTGCTTCGGCAGGGGCATCCGCTGCGAGACCCACCATGAGCTGGGCGCGGGCGTTGACCGTGCGCTGCCCCGTGGCCAGGTCGAGCTCCCACAGTCCCAGGTCGCCTCCCGCGAGCGCCAGGTCGATCTTTTCGGCATGTTCGCGCGACTCGCGCTCACGCAGCATGGTCAACCGCACCAGTTCCTTTTGCTTGCGCTGCAGCAGGAACGTGCTGATGCACACCACCAGTGCCACGGCCAGGTAGGCCAGGCCGTAGAGCCAAGCCAGCTTGTGCCACGGGGCCAGCACGGCATCGAGGGCGCGGCTGACGGACAGGATCAGGGGCTGGTCCATGTGCAGGGCCTCGGGCTGTACGGTACGGTAGGCCGCCATGCGCTCCTCGCCCGAGAAATGGGTGTATCCGCTCAGGAGGCTCTCGTGCCGACCGCTCCCGATGTGCTGGCTGAAAAGCGAGTCGGGAAAGTTCAGGTTGGTGCCCGCGATGCGGTTGCCGGCCGGAATGGCAATGAAGGCCATGCCGTTCCCATGGACCAGGGTGGAGCGCATGTCCGGCGCGTACAGCACCGAGTGCAGCAGCACCTGGAAATACTCCGGGTCGAGCGTTGCCGAGATGACCCCCGCGAAACGGCCGTGTTCATCGGTCCAGACCTTGACGATGTTCAGCGAGTACACGTTGAGCAAGGTCTCGAAGGGCTCGGAGACATAGAGCCGATCGGGCAGCGGCTGGGCGCGTGCCCTCTGGAAATAGCCGCGCTGGCTGACGTCCTTCCCGACCACGTTGGGCCAGTTGGATGCGCGGATGATGCCGCCCGCGTCGGTCACGAGCATGGTGCGCACACCCGGCATGGCATCGGTGAGCGCCTTGAGGCGCTCCGAAACCTGCGAGAGCTTGCCGGCGGGCAAGGTCGCCATTTTTTCGCGTGCGCTCTCCAGCGCGGCGACCATGCCCGTGAGCTGCTGGCCGAGGTTCTCGTCGATCACCCGGGCCTGCAGCATCATGAGCTCGCCCTCGCGCTGCAAGGTGCGCTGGTGCTCGTAGGCCGCCAACGCGGTCCCCACGGCGCCCAGCACGGCAAGCGTCAGCAAGACGCACAGCCACTGGATGCGCTGATGGCGGGTGAATGCGGAGGCGGCAAGCTGCATGGCAGGCGGATCATCCTACCGCCATTCGCCACCGCGCCACCCCCGGGACATCCAGCGTTGGACGCGCGGGCGCCCTGCGCGATTATTGCCGTGCCGTGCGCACGTTGTGCGGCAGCTGTTGCGGGTGGCTCGTGCGCAGCGGGTTGATGTCGAGCCCGCCACGGCGGGTGTAGCGCGCGTACACCGTGAGCTTGATGGGGCGGCAGCGCGCCGTGATGTCCATGAAGATGCGCTCCACGCACTGCTCATGGAACTCGTTGTGGTTGCGAAAGCTCACGAGGTACTGCAGCAGGCCGGCCTGGTCGATCTGCGGGCCGCTGTAGCTGATCTGCACACTGCCCCAGTCGGGCTGGCCCGTGACGAGGCAGTTGCTCTTGAGCAAGCGGCTCGTGAGCGTCTCGGTCACGGGCGCTTCGTCGAAAGCGGCGGTGAGCAGATCGGGCGCGGGCTCGTACCGGGTGCATTCCACATCCAGGCGGTCGAGGTTCAGGCCGCTGAGTTCGTGCACGGGTTCGGTGTCGAACTGTTCGGGCAAGAGCAGCTTCACGCCCACGGTCGCCGCGGTGGCGGCGCCGCGCCACACGGCCTCGCTCACGTCGGCGCGAATGCGTGCCTGTACCTCGGCCGCATCGGCGAAGCGCGTGTTGTTGAAGCTGTTGAGGTAGAGCTTGAACGATTTGCTCTCGACGATGTTGGGCGTCTCGCAGGGCACGGTGATGTGCGCGATGGCCACCTGCGGCTTGCCGCGCGGGTTGAGCCACGAGAGCTCGAACGCGGTCCAAAGGTCGGCGCCGAAGAAAGGCGGGTTGCCGGTGATGCCGATCTCGGCGCGCTTGCCCGCGCGTGGGATCGGGAACAGCAGCGAGGCGTCGTACCGGTCTACATAGGCCGAGGCCTTGCCGAGCTGGGATTGTTCAGGCGTGTTCATGGTCTGCTCTCGATTCAATAGCTGATTGCGCACGATTGGCGGGCGGTAGCATCACTTTTTACTTGAACTCGCGCTCGCGCAGCCACTTGGTCGCGATCCACTTCTCGCCCTCGACCACGGGCGCGCCGCCATGCAGCGTGCGCGTGGAGGGGTGGGGCCGCTCGTAGCTGAAGAACACGGCATTGCCCCGGCGCGGCGCCACTTCCAGGTGCACATCGGGGAAGACGGTGCCGCCGCCCTTCGTGGGCTCGTTGAGGTAGATCACCAGCGTGGCCACGCGCTGGCCGCCGCGCTTGAGGATGGTGGGCGTGCCGGGTTCCGCAGGGTCGAAGTAGTCGTGGTGCGGCTTGTATTCGGCCCCTGGGCGGTAATGCAGGATTTGCAGGCCCTCGCCATTCTCCACGGGCCAGCGCACCAGCCGCGCGATGCGCTCCTCGAGCCGGCGCGCCACCGCGTTCTCGCCGCGCTGGAAGAACATGCCGTCGCTCGTGCGGTCGTCGTTCACCTCCTCGCCGCCGGTGCGCGTGGCCACGGTGAGCGAGCGCGCCATGCGCGGCCGCGCGGCCTCGATGAGGGCGTCGCACTCCTCGTGCGAGAGCAGGTTGCCGAACACCACGATGCGCGGGCTGGCCATGGCCATGAGCACCTGTACCTGGCGATCTCCCACGTCGATCTGCACCGGCGAGTCGTGCAGCCCCGGGTCGGGCACGGGCACGGCCGGGGGCAGGCCCTGGCGCACGGCGGCTTCGTTGAGGTGCTCGCGCAGCGTGGCCTCGAGGGCCTGGGCGGCCACGTCTTCCTCCCAGCCCGCGTCGAGCATGCCTTTCAGGATGACGGGGGCGGTGTGCCCGGCTTCCGCCTGGTCAATGAGCCAGCGGCGCAGTTCGGGCGTGATCGTCTGGGGTGTGGTCATGGCAGTCCGTTCAGGAGGCCTTGCGCCGGAAGACGAGGCGCTCGGGCACCGAGGCGGCAGGGGCGAAGGCGTAGCCCTCCAGGTCGAAGCCCTCGAGCTGGCGCGGTGTGGCCAGGCGGTGCTGGATGGCGTAGCGTGCCATGAGGCCGCGGGCGCGCTTGGCGTGGAAGCTGATGATCTTGTACTGGCCGCCTTTCCAATCCTCGAACACGCACTCGATCACGCGGGCCTTGAGCACCCGGGTGTCGACGGCCTTGAAGTATTCCTGCGAGGCGAGGTTGACCACGACGGGTGTGGCATCGGCGCGCAGGCGGGCGTTGAGGTGCTCGGCGATGCGTGGCCCCCAGAACTGGTAGAGCGTCTGGCCCGCGGGCGTGGCCAGGCGCGTGCCCATCTCCAGGCGGTAGGGCTGCATCCGGTCGAGCGGGCGCAGCACGCCGTACAGGCCACTGAGGATGGCCACGTGGTCCTGTGCCCAGCCCAGGTCTTCCGGGCCCAGCGACCGGGCCTGCAGGCCCTCGTACACGTCGCCGTTGAAGGCCATGATGGCCTGCCGCGCATTGCGCTCCGTGGAGCGCGGCCGCCACGCCGCGTAGCGTGCGACGTTGAGTGCCGCGAGCTTGTCGCTGAGCGCCATGAGCGAGGCGATCTCTTGCGGGGACTTCTCGCGCAGCACGCCGATGAGCGCGGCGGTCTGCGGCCCGAACGATGTGGTCGTGTGGGGCAGCCCTTCGGGCAGCGGCGTGTCGTAGTCCAGCGACTTGGCGGGAGAGAGCAGGAACAGCATGGGAGGCGGGGTTTTCGCAGCAGAAAAGCAAATGGCCGACGCAGGGCGCCGGCCATTATGAACGGGGCGGATGCCCCGCTGCGCGGGCGCATACGGGTTTGCCTTCAACCGTATAACGTCGTTGGTTCGCCTTGCCGTGCTACAGCACTGTCTGTGGCTTCCCGCCTAGTTATCCGGCTGAATGCAACCCCGTATCAGGCGCCCGGTGCCTGCTCGAACGGCAGC